>JBKDZQ010000306.1:0-3016 GCA_047971325.1 Parahaliea sp. | reverse complement strand
ATCCTGCTGGCGCCCTCCTGGGGCGGCATGATCAACGGCATGATGACGCTCTCGGGCGCCTGGCACAAACTGCGTACCGATCCCATCCTGCGCTTCCTGGTGGTCAGCCTGTCCTTCTACGGCATGTCCACATTTGAAGGTCCCATGATGTCGATCAAAACCGTCAATGCCCTGTCGCATTACACTGACTGGACCATCGGTCATGTGCACTCCGGCGCCCTGGGCTGGGTGGCAATGATCTCCATCGGCAGTATCTATCACCTGATTCCCATCCTGTTTGGCAAGGAAAAAATGTACAGCGTGGAACTGATCAACGTGCATTTCTGGATGTCCACCATCGGCACCGTACTGTACATCGCTTCAATGTGGGTCAACGGCATTATGCAGGGCCTGATGTGGCGTGCCTACAACCAGGACGGCACCCTCACCTACACCTTCGCCGAGTCGGTGCTGGCCAGTCATGCGGGTTACATCGTGCGGGTACTGGGTGGAGCCATCTTCTTCGCCGGCATGCTCGTAATGGCCTACAACGTGTACATGACGGCCCGCCGCGGACACGCCGACCAGCCGGCAGCAGTCACCGCCAGTGCGGCTTGAGGAGCGATCATCATGGCCCTGAGCAAACACGACACCATCGAGAAGAACATCAGCCTGATGATCATTCTCACCATCGTCGCCATCAGTTTCGGCACCCTGGTCGAACTGGCACCGCTGGTATTTGGCAAACAGGTGAAAGAACCCATTGAGGGACTCAAGCCCCTGTCGGCACTGGCCCTGGAAGGTCGGGACATCTATATTCGCGAGGGTTGCAACACCTGTCACTCGCAGATGATCCGGCCGCTGCGCGCGGAAACCGAACGCTACGGCCACTACTCCGTAGCAGGCGAATTTGTCTACGACCACCCTCATCTGTGGGGCTCCAAGCGCACCGGGCCGGATCTCGCCCGGGTCGGTGGCCGCTATAGCGACGACTGGCACCGCGCACACCTGTTCAACCCGCGTGACGTGGTACCTGAATCAGTGATGCCCTCCTATCCCTGGCTGTTTGACAACACCCTGGACGGGAACAAGACCGGCGCCAAGATGACCGCCCTGCGCAAGGTCGGTGTACCCTACACCGATGCGGACATCGACGGTGCCGCCGCTTCCGTGACCGGCAAAACCGAGGTAGACGCTGTCGTTGCCTACCTGCAACAACTCGGCACTTTGCTGCAAATGAGGCGCTGACATGGATATCAACGATCTACGGGGTCTCAGCACACTGCTGCTGCTGGTTTCCTTTATTGGCCTGTGCATCTGGGCCTACAGCGGCAAGCGCCGCGCGGCTTTCGACGAAGCGGCACAACTGCCCTTTGCCGATGACATCATGAACCAGCGTACGATGCGGGAGGAAATCAGGAATGACTAGTTTCTGGAGTGCTTGGATCATCATCCTGACCAGTATCACGCTGATTGCCATGACCTGGCTGCTGCTGGGAAACCGGAAGGTGGACTCCAGCAAGGAGGATGTTGCCACCGGTCACAGCTACGACGGCATCGAGGAGTATGACAACCCCCTGCCAGCCTGGTGGTTCTACATGTTCCTGATCACCATCATCTGGAGTGTGGGCTACCTTATCGTCTACCCCGGCATGGGCAATTACGCCGGCCTGATCGGCTGGACCTCCGTCGGCGAACACGACGAACGGGTTGCCGTCGCGACAAAGCGCCACCGGGCGATGTACGAAGCCTACATGGCAAAACCTATTGAGGAGATCGCCAACGATCCATTGGTGCGTCGCATGGGCATGCGCATGTTCGGCAACAACTGCGCCCAGTGCCACGGCGCCGACGCCCGCGGCAGCTACGGCTTCCCGAACCTGACCGACGACGACTGGATCTACGGCGGCGAGGCCAAGGCCATCGAGACCACCATCGTCAACGGGCGCCAGGCGGCCATGCCGGGCTGGGAAAGTGTGATCGGCGACCGGGGCGTGGAGGAAGCCACCGCCTATGTGATGTCGCTGAGCGGCCAGCAGGCGGACGCCGCCATGGCCAGCGCCGGCGAGCAGCACTTCAATGCCTACTGCGTGGCCTGCCACGGCCCCGAGGGCACCGGCAATCCCCTGCTCGGCGCCCCCAACCTGGTGGACAATGTCTGGCTGTACGGTGGCACTGCGCGCGAGATTTCGCACAGTATCCGTGCCGGTCGCAACGGCATGATGCCCTCCTTCAAGGAGCAGCTGGGTCCGGAGAAGATCCACATCCTGGCGGCTTATGTGTACGGCCTGCGCAACAGCGCCCAGGCCCGCTAGGCCGGTGATTCCGCCCCCCGGGGGCTCCCTGCCGCCCTATTCACCAACGGGACTGCGCAATGTCCGACCCGGATCTGATCGACGTCCAGCAGGTCGCCCCCGCCGAAGTGGGGGAAATCGACCTCTACCAGCGTCGCGAAAAAATCTACACCCGCAAGATCGAGGGATTCTACCAGCGCATCCGGCTGTACACCGGCTGGCCCCTGCTCCTGGGTTACTTCCTGCTGCCCTGGCTCAACTGGGATGGGCGCCAGTCGATCCTGTTCGACCTGCCGGCACGCAAGTTCCACATCCTCGGCCTGACCTTCTGGCCACAGGATTTCCCGCTGCTGGCCTTCCTGCTGATCATCGCCGCCTTCGCCCTGTTCGCGGTGACCACCTTCGCCGGCCGCATCTGGTGCGGCTACACCTGCCCGCAAACCGTGTGGACCACCATGTTCATCTGGGTGGAGCAGAAGACCGAGGGCAGCCGCAACCAGCGCATGAAGCTGGACAAAGCCCCCTGGTCGGCTGCAAAGATGCTGCGCAAGGGCGCCAAGCACGCCGGCTGGATTGGCATTGCCCTGGCGACCGGCATCACCTTCGTCGCCTACTTCTACCCGGCACGGCAGCTGCTGCCGGAATTGCTGACCTTCTCCAGCAGCCTGATGGTGGTGTCCTGGGTGCTCTTCTTCACCTGCGCCACCTACATCAACGCCGGCTGGATGCGGGAACAGGTGTGC
>JBKDZQ010000305.1:0-5348 GCA_047971325.1 Parahaliea sp. | reverse complement strand
ACCGACGGCGCTTGCCCTTCACCGGCCCTGGGAAAATGTAAAACAGGCTGACAGGGCGCGGGTCAGCGCACGCCCGCGCCAAACAACACCACCTCGGTGGTCGACAGAATGATCATGAAGTCCAGGAACACGTTGTGGTTCTTCACATAGTACAGCTCATATTCCAGTTTGCGCCGCGCGTCGTCCTCGCTGGCACCATAGGGATAGTGCAACTGGGCCCAGCCGGCAATGCCCGGTTTCACCTGGTGGCGCGCGCCATAAAAGGGAATTTTCTGCTCCAGCTGGCGCACGAACTCCGGGCGCTCGGGGCGAGGCCCCACCAGCGACATGTCGCCCTTCAGGACGGTAACGATCTGGGGCAGCTCATCAAGGCGCAAGCGACGCAGCACCGAACCGACACGCGTGATGCGGCTGTCGTTCTTGGAGGCCCAGCGGGCCTTGCCATCACCTTCGGCGTCCACCCGCATACTGCGCAGCTTGAGCAGCTCAAACACCTTGCCATCGAGCCCCACCCGCTGCTGTCGGTAGATCACCGGCGCGAACAGCCCGTCTTCGAGCTTGATGGCAATCAGCGCACCCAGCATGAGCGGCCAGGCCACCATCAGCAGGGCAAAGCTCGCGACAATATCGAACAGGCGCTTGGTCATCTGGCGCCAGATACTGCGGTCGAAGCCACTGGCATAGACCATCCAGCTGGGGCTCAGGAAATCGATCATGATCTTGCCGGCCTCACGCTCAAAGAAAGAACCGATATCGAGCACTTCGATCCCTTCGATCCGGCACCGGAGCAGCTCGTCGGCCGGAAAGGCGCCACGCCGGTCGTCCATCGTCACCACGATTTCATCGATGTCGTGCCGGAGCGCGAACTCAGTGAGGGAGCAATCCAGTTCCAGGATAGGCTGCTCCTCGACCCGGGGAATCTCATCGTTCATCGGCACGAAACCGACAAACTTGAAACTGCGGCGGTCGCTCTTGCGACGCAGGGCGTTGACCGCGATCCGGGCCCGCTCCCCGGCACCCAGTACCAGCACATTGGTCTTCAGCGTTTCGTTGTCCACGATCCGGGAGAAGGACCAGCGACCGAGCAGGCTGATGACAAAGGCGACCATCACCGACTGGGCAAAAACCCCGCGCCACAAATGCAGGTTGGGCAGCAGATAGAACACAAAGGACATGCCGAGAATGGTGAGTACGAAAGCACTCATCAGGCGTAAAAGGATACCGTTGGAGCCGTCCCGCAACTGGGGCTTGTACAGGCCCATGGCCGTCATTGAGGCCACGGTAATCGCCGAGAAGATCAAGGCTCGCGGCAGGATCGCCGAAATGTGATCCTCCATCTGCACGCTGTCCCGCAGGAAATACAGATGGGCACCCAGATGAAATGCAGCGATGAACAGCAGGGCTTCAACCGCCGCCAGCACATAGAATACTGCATGCACATGACGGTTGAGTGCTCTCACGGTACGCATGATTTACTCCGCAAGACATATGCCATCCGGATTTTTAACCCCGAGCCGACGCCCCACCCGCACGGGCGCAAATTGTCGACAGTTCTGCTCATAGAAAATACCGACTGAACTCCGTGGCCAACGCCTTGCGATCCAGTTTGCCGTTCTGGTTCAGCGGCAGCTCGGTGCGCACCAGCACCGCCTGCGGAACCATGAAATTCGGCAGCTCCTTCCTGCAATGCAACAATATTGCCTCGTCCAGGCCTGCAGCCCCCGTATCGCCGACGGGACTGGCCACCACCAGGATGGCCTGCCCAAGCATCGGGTGATGCAGGCCCAGAGCGGCGGCCTGGGCCACTGCACCGGCACCGTAAACCACTTCCTCCACCTCGGTGGGACTGACACGATAGCCGGAAGTCTTGATCATTTCGTCCTCCCGGCTGACAAAATAGAGATATCCCTCGCTATCTTTTCGTACCCGGTCACCGGACCAGACCGCCAGCTCCGGGATACACAGTTCGCCGGGCCTGCCGGGTGCCGGACGAAAACGCTGCGCGGTCAGTTCCGGCGCGTTCCAGTAGCCCATGGCGACCAGGGCGCCGCGGTGCACCAGTTCGCCCGGTTCATCGGCGCCACACTCCCTGCCCCGGGCATCCACCACCATGATCTGCGCATTGGGAATCGCCTTGCCAATGGAATCCGGTCGCACCGTCACTTGATCCGGGGGCAGGTAAGTGGAACGGAAAGCCTCGGTAAGACCATACATCAGGAATATCTTTGTGTGGGGCAGCTTTTGTGCCAGCACGCGGGTGGTCGCCGTGGGCATGGCACCACCGGTATTGGTGATATAACGCAGGCGCTCGACCACCGCCGCGGGCCAGTCAAGCCCCACCAGCTGATTCCAGATCGGCGGCACTGCACCCAGACCGGTCACCTGGTAGCGCGCCAGCGCCTTCAGTACATCCCCCGGCAGGAGGTAATCCATCAGCGCGATGCTGCCACCGCAGTGAAACATGGTGGTCAACTGACTGAGACCGGCATCAAAGCTCAGCGGCAGCAGGGCCAGCACGCGATCCCCAGCGGTGTTGCCAAGGTAACAGGCAACGCTCTCGGCGCCGGCGAGCATGTTGCGGTGAGACAACACCACCCCCTTGGGCTTGCCGGTACTACCGGAGGTATAGAGGATGGCCGCCATATCGGCATCGATGCGCCGATGTGGTGCAACGACGCTGCTCTCGCGTTGAAACTGTGGCCAGGTGACGACCTGGCCACCGACATCAGCCGCGCCGGCTTCCTCCTCCACCACAACCAGGGTGCGAATGTCCGGGCACTCCCCCAACACCTCCTGCAGGCTGCGCAGGCGCTGCACGGACGTGACCAGCACACGGACATTGCAATCGGCGAGGATATGCGCCACCTGGCGCGGCTTGAGCAGGGGATTCACCGGCACAAAAACACCCCCGGCTGCCGAGGTTCCAAAAATAGTGACTACCGCCTCGGGCTGCTTGGGCAGATAGACCGCCACCCGCTCACCGGCACCCAGACCCGCTTCCAGCAAGCCGCGAGCAAAAGCCTGGCAGCGCTGCCGCAGTGCCTCGTAATCCAGCACGCTGTCGCGAAACAGCAACGCGCTCTGATGAGGGTGACGCTGCGCACCCGACTCAATAAGTTGATGAAGCTGACTGATCATAATCGTGGCGCAACCGAAAAAATGGGATCCCTGCTGGAGACAGTGGCGAGATTGTATATGTTACGCAGGGTATTGCTATAGGGCTTTTCCAAAGGAACATGTGATTTCCAACCCGGTTTTGTGAATAGTTGGCAAGAGTCGTGTAACAGACCGGTATCACTGTGCAAAAAAAAGACGATCACGGGATTCGATGGACCCGATGCTGGGTGTATCAAGCAGACCCTTGTGCTGGCCGGGACAAAGTTATGGTAGGCTGGACGAATCCACAAAGCGCAGTCAATCCATAGCGACGCGCGAACGCTGTATTTTGTGAATACCCTGGCAATTGCCTGGCCTCACCAGCGCGAAAAATGCGAAAGTGGCCTCAACAAAAGTGGCCTCAAACTGGATGAGCAGCTAAGGTGCCGGGCATCGTGCCGGCGAACTGGAAAACATGAGCATAGCCTGAACATGAGCAAAGTTCGAATTCCTTCTGGCCTTGGCAGTGGCACGACCCGCGCTGTGACGCTTGCACTGCTGCTGGCCTCCCTCACCACCGCTGCCGCTATCCCGCCACCAAGGGATGCCGCGCCCTGGGTGGGCACGACGCTGGAAGGCTCTGCCTGCGACGGCGGACCACAGCTCCACGGTCCCTTCGACTACCTGCAGCGTGCGGAATTTGCCAGGGATCTGCGACTCACCGAGGATTATCACTTCAACTCCAAGAAACAGGACCTGTTTTTTACCCTGAGAGTCTGGCCAAACCACCATCAGGCACTCTATCAGGTTGTGCGGCTACGCATTGCCTCCTGGGGGGACCGCAAGAACAAGCCACAGGTACCGGCGGAATGTTTTTTGCAGCGCGCCGTCAATTTCAGTCCCAAGGACGCTACCGCTCATATGCTCTATGGCCTGCTGCTGCACCGGCTGCACAAGAACCCGCCAGCACTGGAGCATTACCGCAAGGCGGTGGAGCTCAATCCCACCGACCTGCAGACCAAGTACAATCTGGCCCTGCTGCTGGTCGACATGGAGGAGTACGCCGAAGCGCAACAGCTAGCCAGGGAGGTCTATGCCGGGAATTTTCCCCTCCAGGGCCTGAAATCCAAACTGGCCCGCCTCGGCTACTGGCAGGGTGAGCAGGAACAGGACTGAGGCCAGAACATGCTCTTCATGGTATATACCACGCTAACGACGCTAGGCTCTGCAACTGTTTTCAACTGGAGGAAACAGCAAGTGCGTTATCTACTGGCAACACTACTCGCCCTGTCAGCCTGCTCCACCCAGGCCCTGGCCGCTTCCGCAAGCCAGGCAACCATCGCCTATGAGGACGATGGTATACAGCAGCCTGTCCAACAGATTTCCTTTATTTCCGGCTATGCGGGTCTCTTTGGTGCTTTTTCCATCCCGTGGTTCAATCCTTGCAGTCTGCCAGATCCAATAGCCACCCAGGCCGGCTGTAACAGGGCGCAACCTGCCCCGGTCGTGCAGGCTCCCGGTGTCGGCCTGGGGGGTAGCGGGGGAGGGTTGAACGTGGATAGTGGCGGGAAACCCCCACCGACAGGCGTCCCTGCAGGTCACCCCTTCCTGAAAGCCGCCATCAATACCGTGGTCAGAGCCGGCAATAACACCATTGCCGACCTCCTGGTTCCCGAATCCATGACGACCCTGCGCGCCACCTCTGGCCCAGGGGCGATCACAGGCGCCTGGAACGGGGGCGCCTGGGTGGAACCCCGTCTGGAAATGCATCTGGTCGCCAACGGTGGCCACGGTGACTACTGGGGCAACGAACACTTTGTCTTTAACGCGACGGCGTTGCGGTGGGAGATGCGGCGGGGACCAACACTTGACTTCAGTGGCTGGGACCTGAATTCCAACACCCTGGCCTTCCCCTCCGACGGCCTGCCGGTCAGTCGCCACACCTATGGCGGCGTGATCTACAACCAGAAACGCAATGAAATTCTCCTGCTGGGCGGCTCCCTGGCCTCGGGCTCGGGGCAACCCGGCGACGATCGCTGGTCCATCCCCCTGGACGGCTCGACCCCGGTCTACCGGGGCGGTGAAAAGAGCTACTTCCTGGGCTGGCAAACGGCTTATGACAGTGCCAACGATCGCGTCATTGCGGTCCGCAATGCCCTGCCCTATGTGGTCGGTGACGACTTCAGCCTGACCCGTATCGGACAGAAGTCGTGGAACACCGTCGGCGCCATCGAGAGCGGCATCGCCATGGA
>JBKDZQ010000304.1:0-2278 GCA_047971325.1 Parahaliea sp. | reverse complement strand
GGAAACCGCGCTGGTTCTCCTGGCACCAGTTGCGGCAGTAGTCATTCGCCGCCACCGGTTCCGCCAGGCCGAGGTCGATGGCCACCGGCCGCGCCGGATAGGAGGCGGCCGGGTTCAGCGGGTGGGGGCAGGTGTGCAGCAGCACCAGGGTGTCCATTTCGAAGCGCAGCACCACCTGGGCACCGGCGCGGCTGGCGCTGGCCTGGTAACGGAGATTGCCCCCGGCATCGGTCACCACCTTGCTGAACCAGTTGATGTTGGCGGCAAGGTCGCGGGTCGACAGACCGTACTTTTCCATCTCCACCAACAGGGCGTCACGGCCGTTCTGGTGCCAGGCATTGCGGTCGCGCTGGTAGTCGCGCCGGCCCCAGCGCTGCTCCACGTGGGACGCGTGCGTGTTGCCACACACGGTGTCGTGCCAGCCGTGGTCGTCGGCGATGATGGAGGCAAATACCCTGCCCATGTCGGAATACAGGCAGTTGCCCCTGCCCAGCTTGAAGGTATGCTGGCACTTCAACGTATCCGGCGCGTTGTAGCGTTCGCGCAGGTTTTCCGGGTTGTAGAACAGCATGCCCACGTTGGCGCCACCGCGCAGGTCGGTCATGCGCAACTGGGTGCCGCGCCGCATGCGCAGGGACCAGTGTCCACCAGCGGCGATCTCGGTGCTGTAGCTATAGTCAGTCATTGCCTGCTTCCAGAGTGCTCACTGCCCGCAGGGTTGTGTCGTTCACGGAGGGCTCGGGCAGCAGATCCAGCCCCTCCTGACGGCGTGTTTCCTCGACAATGCCGGTGCTGATTTCCCGGTACAGGCGCTGGTTGGCCCGGCCCACTGGCAGATCGTAAGTGATGGAGGCTCCGTAGTTGCCCGGTGCCTGGGGATCGTGGCGAATCTTGTCGAACACCCACAGGCGCGTACCGAGGTAGAAGCCCTCTTTCAGATCGTGGGTGACCATGAAGATGGTCAGGCTGTTCTCCCGCCACAACTGCAGCACCAGTTCGTGCATGTCGGCGCGAATGCCGGGGTCCAGTGCGCCGAAGGGCTCGTCCAGCAGCAGGATGCGCGGGCGATTGATCAGTGCCTGGGCGATGGCCAGGCGCTGTTTCATGCCGCCGGACAGCATGTGCGGGTATTTCTCCAGCGCGTGCTGCAGGCCCACCCGCTCCAGCAGTTCCCCGGCCTGGCTTCTGGCCTCCCGCCGCGCGCCACCAAACAGGCGCCCGCTGATACCCGGGCGGGAGAAGGCCCGGGCGGCAATCACGTTCTCCAGCACCGACAGGTGGGGGAACACCGAGTATTGCTGGAACACGATGCCGCGATCCGGCCCCGGCTCATCGGCCATCGGCCTGCCGTCCAGCAGCAGCTCGCCACGGCTTGGGGTCTGGGTGCCCAGCAGCATCTTCAGGAAGGTGCTCTTGCCGCAGCCGGAACTGCCCACCATGGTGATGAACTCACCGTCCGCCACCGTGTTGTTCAGACCCTCCAGCACCTGCACATCGGCGTAGCTCTTCCACACGTTCTTCAGCTCGATCACGGCGCACCTCCCGCGGTGTACCAGGGGAACAGGCGCCGGTTGGCCTGGCGCAGCAGGTAGTCAATGGCAAAGGCCAGCAGGGTAATCCAGGCCACATAGGGCAGGATCACATCCATCGACAGGTAGCGCCGCACCAGGAAGATGCGATAGCCCAGCCCGTCGGTGGAGGCGATGGCTTCCGCCGAGATCAGGAACAGCCAGGCGGCGCCCAGCGACAGGCGCACCGACTCATTCAGCCGCGGCAGCAACTGCGGCAGGATGACCCGGGAGACGATCTGGGCGCTGTTGGCCCCCAGTGTCTGCGCCTTCACCAGCTGTTCGGCGGGAATCTCCCGCGTGCGCAGCAGCATGTCCCGGGCGATGAAGGGCGTGATGCCGATGGCGATCAGGGCCACCTTGGACATCTCACCCAGCCCGAACACAATGAACAGGATGGGCAACAGCGCCAGCGGCGGTATCAGCGACACCACCGTCAGCACAGGGGAGGTCACCGCCCCCACCAGCGGAAACGCCCCGGTAAACATGCCCAGCAGCAAACCCACTGTCGCGGCGATCAGCACCCCCAGTCCCAGCCGCTTCAGACTGCTCGCGGTGTCCTCCCAGAACGTCATCCTGCCGCTGCGCTTGCTGGGCTCCACCGCCATCCGCTGCATGGCTTCGCCCATCTGGGAAAAGGAGGGCAGCAGCTTGTCATGCTCGTTTTCCGCCAGCCTCGCCTGGCTCGCGGCCATGTAGACGATCAGGAT
>JBKDZQ010000303.1:0-2458 GCA_047971325.1 Parahaliea sp. | reverse complement strand
CAAAGGCGCCAGGCTTGCAACGATCGGGCGTACAGCCGAGAAATTCATCCTGCAGTTCCGCCAGTACCGCTCGGCCCCGGGCCAGTCGCGAGCCGCCGGGCGGGCTGGCCAGGTCCGGTATCACCGGCCCGAGCGCAAGGGGGCACCAGGGCCTGACCAGTTCCTGACGGGGGATGGCACTGGCGGCGTAACGGTTCATGCTGCTGCCACCGGTGCTGCTCTCAGGCGTCCTGCTGCGCCGCGTGAGCCGCCTCACGGGCCTGGCGGGTGACCTTGTCCAGCGGATCGATGGCCCAGCGAATGCCACGACGCAGGAGTTCGTAGAACACCGGCAGATCCCAGGCACAGCGGTCGATGGTCGGCCAGAAGTCGAGCAGTGGCTGCATGTCGTAGTGGTGGCGGCAGTGCCCCAGGGTCAGGTACAACACCTCACCGTCGCCCACCGGGTGAATGTAGAACACCGGGTGGCGGGCTTTTTCCCACTGGTCCTCGATAAACCCGGGCGCCTCGCCGCCGAACTCGGTATCCAGCAGCACCTGCAGGTCACCGTAGGTGCGCATCAGGTACTGTTCGTCGGTACTTTCGAAAGGTTCGATCCCCTGCACCAGCGGGTGCGAAGGATCAGCGACGTCGATGCGGTAGGGTACGATGGGCGGGTGCGAGCGGAACATGCTGCCCAGCGTTTCCATGAACAGGGGAGCCCAGTCCGGCGTGCCGTAAAGTCCGTTGGACATCAGCCGGATGAGCGAATTGGTACCGTGCAGGGCGTACCAGCGGCCGCCCCGGTGCACCCAGTCCCGCAGCGCCTCCTGGGCGGTGAGGGAGGGCATCACGTTGCAGGTGTAGGACACCAGGAAGTCGGCTTTCTCGATCGCCGCCAGGTTTTCATAGTCCTCGAATACCCTGACGCGAATCCGGTCGTCTTCCGCCAGCAGTTTGAGGAGTTCAAGGCGCGCAAAATCGATGTCGTGCCAGGTGCCGCCGGCGATCAGCACACAGTTGATACGACCGGCGCGTTCCTGGTGTTTGTTCATGACGTGGTTCTCCCTCATGCTGCCCTCAGGCTTTCAGGTACTTGTCCAGCGTCTGGTGCAGATGCCGGATACGGCTCTCCTGATAGCTGGCCAGCACCAGATTGCCGTTGCGGGAGGCCCTCATGCCGCGCTGTACCGAGCCCATGTTGCTGTCGTCCTGGTCGAACACCGGTCCCAGGGCGCCCAGTTCCTCGGCGGCGCTGAAGGGCTGGTTCGGGTCCAGGCGGTGGAGAGGGACTGCCGGGGGGCGCTCACTGCCTTTTGGATAGCGCAGCAGCACCATGACATCGAAGATGCAGCTGTCGGGGTTGTCACCGTTGGGCAGGAAACGGTAGACGATATTGCCGTGATAGCCGACCCACACCTGGAAGTTTGGAAACAGGCTGTAGAGAATGGCGTCTTCCAGTTCGGCCATGGTTGCATCGGCGAGGTTTTCGCCGGAGGCATCCTCGAAGATCTCGCGGTTCATTTCGGCGACATACTTGCGGGCGCTGATGCCGTCCGGCATGTCGACCCCCTCGTCGCTGTCGGCACCCATGCGGCCCGAGAGCTTGAGAATGTCGCGCATGGTCTGCTCTTCGCTGATGCCCGACAGGTGGGGACTGGGCACGCCCATCGGTGTTACCGAGCGGCTGACATTGTCGCCGAAGGTGTCGTACTGGGAGTTGGCATCGCCAGTGAAGGTCATGATCTGGCGGTGGGTTTCCACCGTGTGGAAGGACTCCATGAATGCTTCGGCCCCTACCTTCCAGTTGCAGGGCACCACCCGCTGTATGTGGATGCCCTTGTAGTAGTCCTGCAAAGGGTAGCGCTCGAAGTGGTCCTGGAATACGCCCATGTACTCCTTGAGCGGCGGGGCATTATCGTCGAAGTTGATGAAGATGAAACCGCCCCAGGTGTCGAGTTTCACTTCCGGCAGGCTCATGTCGCGCTTGTCGAGATGGCGGAAATCCCACTGGCAGGGAATGCCGCGGAAACTGCCATCGAGTTCCCAGGTGGCACCGTGGAAGGGGCAGCGGAACTCCCTGACGCTACCGCCCTCATCCCGCAGCAGGCGGCCGCGGTGCAGGCAGGAGTTGACCAGGGCCTTGAACTGATTCTCCGCCGAGCGCACCACGATCACCGAACGGTCGAAGATCTCGTACACGTGGTGGTCGCCCACCTCGGGGATGTCTTCCTCGCGGCAGGTCATCTGCCAGTCCTTCGACCACATTTTGTCCCGCTCGAGGTCGTGGAATTCCTGTGAAATGTAACGGTCCACCGTCAGGTCCTCGTCGCCCATGTAGGCGCAGGTGTTTTCCCGCAGGTGGTCGGGTACAAGTACCTCCTCGAGGTCGAGCAGGTCCTGGAAAGAAATACCTTCGCAGCGTATGTCGTCGCCCTGTTGGCGGGCCTTTTTTGCTGGGTTGGACATGGTATGCACC
>JBKDZQ010000302.1:0-2801 GCA_047971325.1 Parahaliea sp. | reverse complement strand
CTACCACAATGTGCCGGCGCTGCGCTACTACGGCCGCTACCTGACCCATCTGTGGGTGTGGATCAACACCCTGTCACTGGAGATCAGCGACGCCATGTGCGGCTTCCGGATCTATCCCCTGACGGCCACCCTGGCAGTGGTGGAGGGCAGCGCCACCGGCAATCGCATGGATTTCGACCCCGAGATCATGGTGCGCCTGCACTGGGCCGGGGTTCAGGTGGTGGAACATCCAACCCCGGTGACCTACCCGCGCGACGGCATCTCCCACTTTCGCGGCCTGCGCGACAACGCCCTGATCAGCTGGATGCACACTCGCCTGTTCTTCGGCATGCTGTGGCGCGCACCGCGGCTGCTGGCGCGGCGCTGGCGTTCCGCGGTGACCACCCCGTGAGCCGTTCCGCCCGCTGGTCGGAACTGGGGGAGGCCGGCTTTGTTGCCGGCATGCGCCTGCTGTTCTGGGCCTACCGCCACATCGGCCAGCGCGCCCTGGGCTGGCTGCTGCATCCGGTGGTACTGTATTACCTGCTCAGCCACGGTACCGCCCGCCGCGCCTCGCTGGACTACCTGCGCCGGTTACAGCGCCACAGCGCCCCCGGCACCACACCGGCGGCCACCTGGGGCAACGTCTACCGCCACCTGTACGCCTTTGCCCGCTCCACCGCCGACAAGCTCGGCGTGTGGGCCGATCCGCAACTGCTCGGCGATGTGCAGTTTCCCAACCGCCCGCTGCTGCTGGAGCAGCTCGACAGCGGTCGCGGCGCCATCCTGCTGGGGGCGCACCTGGGCAATATGGAAATCTGCCGCTGCCTGTCCCGCATTAACCCGCGGCTCAAGCTCAACGTGCTGGTGCACACCCGCCACGCCGACAAATTCAACCGCCTGCTGCGGGAGCTGGATGTCGACAGCGAGGTGGAGCTGGTGGAGGTCAGCGAGCTGTCCCCCGCCACCGCCATCCGTCTGGCGGGCTGTGTGGCCCGGGGCGAATTCATCGCCATCCTCGCCGACCGGGTGCCGGTGGCGAGCCGCGGGCGCATCTGCCAGGTGGACTTTCTCGGCAGCCCGGCACCGCTGCCGGAGGGACCCTTCATTCTCGCCTCGCTGCTCAAATGCCCGGTGTACACCGTGTTCTGCACCCGCGTGGCGAGCGGAGGTTACCACATCGCCTGCGAGCGCTTTGCCGCACGCATCGAGCTGCCCCGCAAGGCCCGTAGCACAGCGTTGCGGGACTGCATTGAGCGCTATGCCAAGGTGCTCGAACACCACTTGCGGCGCACACCGCTGCAGTGGTTCAACTTCTACCCCTTCTGGGATCAGGCCCCATGACCGCGCGCTCCCTCACAGCCAAAACCGGCTCCTGCATCACCTTCGACGGCTCGCCGCTCGCCACCACCGACGTGGTGGCACTGGCCAGGCGGCAGTGCGCGGCCAGGCTCGACGACAGCTCCACCTTTCGCGAGCGCATTCAGGACGGCGCCCGCTTTCTGGAACGATTGCTGGCGGAGGACGGCGTGATCTACGGCGTCACCACCGGCTACGGGGACTCCTGTGAGGTGCGCATTCCCCCCGACCAGGTGGACAGCCTGCCGCGCCATCTCTACACCTTTCACGGCTGCGGCCTGGGTGCGCCCTTTGGCGTGGAGGAGACCCGCGCCGTGGTGGTCGCCCGCCTGGCCAGCCTCTGCCAGGGCTATTCCGGGGTGCGCTATGCGCTGCTGGAGCACCTGACGCGGCTGCTGCGGGAGGACATTGTGCCGGTCATGCCCAGCGAGGGCTCAGTAGGCGCCAGCGGCGACCTCACCCCCCTGTCCTACCTGGCGGCGGTGATCGAGGGCGAGCGCGAGGTCTGGTACCGGGGCCAGCGCCTGCCGACCGCCGCCGCCTATGCCAAGGCCGGCATCGAACCCCTGTACCTGCGCCCCAAGGAGGGGCTGGCGATCATGAACGGCACCGCCGCCATGACCGGACTGGCCTGTCTGGCGCTGGCGCGGGCGCGCTACCTCGCCCAGCTCGCGGCGCGTATCACCAGCCTCAGCTGCCTGGCCCTTCAGGGCAACGATTTTCACTTCGACCCGCTGTTGTTTGCCGTCAAACCCCACCCCGGGCAGACCCTGGCGGCCCGGTGGATTCACGGCGACCTGCAAACCGAAGATCTGCCCCGCAACAGCAGCCGCCTGCAGGACCGCTATTCCCTGCGCTGCGCGCCCCATGTGATCGGGGTGCTGCTGGATACCCTCACCTTCGCCGAAACGATGGTTGCCACCGAGCTCAACAGTGCCAACGACAATCCCATCATCGACGCCGGCGGCGAACATGTGATGCACGGCGGCCACTTCTACGGCGGCCATATCGCCATGGCCATGGACAGCCTGAAGACCGCGGTAGCCAATGTCGCCGACCTGATCGACCGGCAGCTGGCCCAGCTCATGGACCCCAAGTTCAACCACGGGCTGCCGGCCAACCTGTCCGGCGCCGAAGCGGACCAGCGCGCCCTCAATCACGGCTTCAAGGCGGTACAGATCGGCGCTTCGGCATGGACCGCCGAAGCGCTGAAGAACACCCTGCCGGCCAGCATCTTCTCGCGCTCCACCGAGTGCCACAACCAGGACAAGGTCAGCATGGGCACCATCGCCGCCCGCGACTGCGCGCGGGTGCTGACCCTGAGCGAGCAGGTGCTGGCGGCGGGCATACTGGCCGCCTGCCAGGGGGTGGCGCTGCGCTTGCGGGCCGGGGAGCTGTCGCGCGACAATCTCAAGCCGCCGCTGCGGGACAGCCTCGACACGGTGGCGCGGCAGTGCGAGTTT
>JBKDZQ010000301.1:0-4592 GCA_047971325.1 Parahaliea sp. | reverse complement strand
CATGCTGACCCTGCGCTACGAGTTCTGATCGAAGCGCTTCCGCAAGAAGCTGGAGCGGCCGGGCAAGCCCGGCCGTTTCCTTTTGAGCTGCTTCAGGCAATCACCACCTCCAGCAGGCCAGGCTGGTGATGGGAAGCTCATCGTATTGACAATGTAAATACATTCTGCGACCCTGCGTGGCGATGGACATCCGCTTCGATCTCAATGGTGTTGCCTTTGTCTGGGATCAGGAAAAGGCGCGCCTGAACGTGCTGAATCACGGTATTGCGTTCGAAGCGGCAGCAGAGGTGTTCTTCGACCCGTTCGTCAGCGTGAAAGATGCCACGCGTAACGATGAAGCGCGCGATGCGGCCATCGGCTATGACAGCCGCAGCCGGCTGCTTTATGTGGTGCATGTCGTGTTCGAGGACGAAACCATCCGTTTGATTTCCGCCCGCAGGGCCACGACGCAGGAGCGCAACGACCATGATTCCTGAAAAGCTCAAGACCCGTCTCTCCAAGAACCGCGAAATGACCGCAATTACCCTGCGTATCCCCGTGGACGTCGTGGATTCGCTCAAGGCAATCGCGCCCCTGAAGGGCATGAGCGGGTACCAGGCCTTGCTGAAGGCCTACGTCAGCGAAGGTCTGCGGCGCGACGAGGCAGAACATCTGTTCGGCCCGGCCGCGCGCCTTGCCGAAGCGCTACGGAAGCGCGGCGTGCCCGCCGAACTGATTGCCGAAGCAGCGAAGGACGCAGCATAGACATACCCTTCATGCGCTAAAGTGCGCGCCTGATGAGCGAACCCGAAACCAAGACCTTCGATGCCGCAGCCGCGGCGAAACTCGACGTCCAGCTGCCCACCGTGGATGCCCGCATCTACCCGCGCGGCGGATTGGCGGTACTCTCGCGCGAGGAAGTCGCGCGCCTGCGCGATGCATCCCCCGGCATGCACGACCTGCTGCGGCGCTGCGCACTGGCGGTGCTGACCAGCGGCAGCCACAGCGACGATCCGCGCGCCGCGCAGGAGCTGTACCCGGACTTCGACATCCAGGTGCTGCAGCAAGACCGCGGCATCCGCCTGGACCTGAGCAACGCGCCGGCCATGGCCTTCGTCGACGGCCAGATCATCCGCGGCGTCGCCGAGCTGCTGTTCGCGGTGGTGCGCGACCTGGCCTACACCGCGATCGAACTCTCACCCGAGTTCGCCGAGGATCTGGAAACCTCCGAAGGCGTGACCGATGCCGTCTTCCGCCTGCTGCGCAATGCGCACCTGCTGCAACCGGGCGACCCGAACCTGGTGGTCTGCTGGGGCGGGCATTCGATCAATCGGGTCGAATACGACTACACCAAGCGCGTCGGCTACCAGCTCGGCCTGCGCGGCCTGGACATCTGCACCGGCTGCGGTCCGGGCGCGATGAAGGGGCCGATGAAGGGGGCCAACATCGCCCATGCCAAGCAGCGCAAGCGCAGCATGCGCTACATCGGCATCACCGAGCCGGGGATCATCGCCGCCGAGTCGCCGAACCCGATCGTGAACCACCTGGTGATCATGCCGGACATCGAGAAGCGGCTGGAGGCCTTCGTGCGCCTGGCCCACACCATCGTGGTGTTTCCCGGCGGGGTGGGCACGGTGGAGGAGGTGCTCTACCTGTTCAGTATTCTCATGCACCCGGCCAACGCCGGAGCGGTGCCACTGGTGTTCGCCGGGCCGGAGAACTGTCGCGATTACTTCGAGCAACTGGAATCGTTCCTGGTCACCTGCTTTGGTGAGCGGGTGAAAGATTTCTACCAACTGGTGGTCGGCGATCCAGGCCAGGTGGGCCGGGTGGTAAAGAAGGCGGTGGGCGAGGTACACAGTCAGCGCCGCAAGACCGGACAGGCGTACTACTTCAACTGGGATCTGGAAATCGATCCGTCGCTGCAGGTGCCATTCCTGCCCAGCCACGAAAACATGGCCAGCCTCAACCTGTCGCCGGAGCTGCCTTCGGCGGAACTGGCCAGCCAGCTGCGGCGCGCGTTTTCCGGCCTGGTGGCTGGCAACGTCAAGGCCTACGGTATCGAGCAGGTGAAACGCCACGGCCCCTACCGTTTGCAGGGCGATGTCCGCCTGCTACAGACCATGGATGCCCTGCTGCGCATGATGGTGCGCGAGCGACGCATGAAGCTCGGTGAGCGCGCAAGCGACTACCGGCCCTGCTATCGTCTGGTGTGACGGTATGGCGCCGATCCCCAGTGCGCTCCTCCGGGAGCTTCACTCGCTGCTTCAGCGTCCGTAAAGAATCCGTTGGTGGCTTTGCTTATCTTCATGGCGTCACGGTGCGCTTGCCGCGCCCCTGGGCAGTATCAGCCCGACGCAGTGGCGGTCTCGAGAATCCTCGCTACCATGGCGCGCAGGCCGTTGCCGCGGGTGGGGGAAAGGTGGCGAATGAGATCCAGGTCATTGAAATAGCCACTGATATCGAAGGCGAGGATGTCCTGTGGTGTCTTGTTGTTGTAGGCCGCCAGTACCACACCGAGCAGGCCCTTGACGATGAAGGCGTCGGAGTCGACTTCCATCTGCAGGCGGCCATCCTCCAGCCGGGTGTCGATCCATACCTGACTCTGGCAGCCCCTGATTTTTCGCTCCTCGGTGCGTTTTTCCTCGGCCATCGGCGGCAGCTCCCTGCCGAGGTCGATGATGTATTTGTAGCGCTCTTCCCAGTCGTCGAAGAAGGACAGGGTGTCGATGATATCGCTGGCGGTGATGGTGGTGCCGAAGGGATTGCTGGCGGGCATCAGAACATGCCTGTTTCGAGCTGGGCTTCCTCGGACATCATGTCGCGGCTCCAGGGCGGATCGAACACCAGTTCCACCGCCACCTCGCGCACGTGGGGCACCTGGGATACGCGGTATTGCACATCGCCCACCAGCACCGGGCCCATGCCGCAGCCGGGGGCGGTGAGGGTCATGTCGATGGTGACTTTGCCGCTGGCCTGGTCGATGGCGAGCCGGTAGATCAGCCCCAGGTTGACCAGGTCCACCGGCACTTCCGGGTCGTAGACCGTGTGCAGGGCCTCCCACACCTGGGTCTCGCTGATCTGGCCGTTGGCGGGTGGTTCGAACTGAAGCCGCACCGGTTCCAGTCCCAGGGCGTCGGCGTCGGTGCCGTCCACCCGCACCATGTTGCCGTTGTGAATCACCGTGTAGTTGCCGCCCAGTGACTGGGTGAGGGTGACGAAGGTGTGGGCGGGAATGGTCACCGGTGTGCCCACCGGTACCAGGCGACCGGGGCAGTCGCGCAGGGTGGTGAGCAGGGTGCGTTCCTGGGCGCTCATGACCGAGGCCTCAATTGACGCTGAAACTTTCGCCACAGCCGCAGGCCGCGGTGACGTTGGGGTTGTGGAACTTGATGCTGCGGTTGACCCCTTCCTTTTCGTAGACGATCTGGGTGCCGCGCAACACCGGCAACGAGGCGGCGTCGATGTACAGCTCCAGGCCGTTGTCCAGGTTCATCACCACGTCGCCCTGCTCGCTGTGCTCCACCTCGTTCATGACGTACATGTAGCCGGTGCAGCCGCTCTCCTTCACGCTGATGCGCACGCCGCGCCCGCCGTGTTTTTCCAGCTGCTTTTTCAGGTAGATCGCGGCGGCCTCCGTTACCTGGACGGCGTCGCGGCTGACATCAAAACTCTGTACAGACATAAACCAGTTCCTCGAACAACTCAGGCAAACAGGCGCCGGGCCCGGTGAATGCACTCGAACAGCCGCTCCACTTCCTGCGCCGTATTGTACAGGGCATAGGAGGCGCGCACGGTACCTGGCATCCGGTAGTGATCCATCAGCGGCTGGGCGCAGTGGTGGCCGGTGCGCACGGCGATACCCTGCTGGTCCAGCAGCATGCCGAGGTCGGCGGGGTGGACGCCGTCCAGCACGAAACTGAAGATGCCCACCGAATCCCGCGGCGCGCCGATGCGGCGCAGCCCTTCCACTTCACTGGCCAGCTCTATGGAGTTGGCCAGCAGTGCGCGCTCGTGGGCGGCGGCGGCGGCCATGTCCACCCCGGACAGGTAGTCGATGGCGGCGGCCAGGCCAATAGCCCCGGCGATATTGGGGGTGCCGGCCTCGAATTTAAAGGGCAGAGTGTTGAAGGTGGTGCCGGCGAAGCTCACGCTCTCGATCATCTCGCCACCGCCGAGGAAGGGCGGCATGGCCTCCAGCAGTTCCTCCCTGCCCCACAGCACCCCGACGCCGGTGGGGCCGTAGAGCTTGTGGCCGGAAAAGGCGTAGAAGTCGCAGCCCAGCGCCTGTACGTCCACCGGGAAGTGGGCGATGGCCTGGGCTCCGTCCACCAGGATTTTGGCGCCCACGGAGCGGGCTCTGGCGGCGATCTTGGCCACCGGGTTGACCGTGCCCAGGGCATTCGACACGTGGTTCACCGCCACCAGCTTTACCCGCTCGTCCAGCAGGCTGTCGAGGGCGGCGAGGTCGATGTCGCCGGCGGCGGTGATGGGAATGGGTATTACCTCGGCGCCGGTGGTGGCGCCGACCAGTTGCCAGGGCACGATGTCGGAGTGGTGTTCCAGGTAGGACACCAGCACCCGGTCACCGGGGCCGAGATTGCTGCGACCCC
>JBKDZQ010000300.1:0-6439 GCA_047971325.1 Parahaliea sp. | reverse complement strand
GCTGCGCTGGCTGTACCGGCGCATCCTGTCGCAAAAGGCCATGCCCCCGCTGCCCCGGGCCGACCCAGGCGGCCAGATGGCCGCCAGCGAACTGGAAGCGGCACTGGCAGGGCGGGAAACCACCCGCTGGTACCGCGATGCCACCGACAGCCACCGCAACACCCTGTCGGCGACGGCGCCGGTCCGCGCCGGGAGTAAGGTGATCGGTGCCGTTCTGCTGCGCCAGGATGGCGACGAATACCTGGCACTGACCGACCGCGCCTTCGGCAAGCTGCTGGGCTACAGTCTGCTGGCCACCGCGCTGGCGGCCCTGGGCCTGCTCGGCTACGCCAGCGTTCTGTCCTGGCGTATCGGTCGCCTCAGCCGCGCCGCTGGCCGGGTGGCCCAGCGCGGCCGGATCGACCCCACCGCCTTTCCCCGCAGCTCGACCAGGGACGAAGTGGGCGAACTGTCGCGGCGCTTTGCCGACCTGCTGGCGGAGCTGCACACCTATAACGACTACCTCCAAACCCTCAGCCGCAAGCTCTCCCACGAGCTGCGAACGCCGCTGGCGGTGATCCAGTCCTCCCTCGACAATCTGGGCCTGGCCGACAGCGGCGGCGAGCGCGAGGTCTACATCGGCCGCGCCCGGGAGGGGCTGGCGCGGCTGAACCGCATCCTCACCGCCATGACCGAGGCCAGCCGGGTGGAGGAAAGCGTGCGCGGCGACCCCCTCCTCGACCTGGACCTCGTGCCCCTGCTGCGGGAAATACTGCCCGCCTATCAGGGCGGCTATCCGCAGCATCGCCTGCAACTCGACTGCACGCTGTCCCTGGCGCACTGCCGGGCCTCGCCGGACCTGTTGGTGCAGGCGCTGGACAAGCTGGTGGACAACGCCGCCTCCTTTGCCGACGAACACTCCGCCATCACCCTTTCTCTCAGCGCCGCCGGCCAGCACTGGGAGCTGGCGGTGGTCAACCAGGGCCCGCCACTGCCGGAGGCAATGCAGGGGCAGCTGTTCGAGGCCATGGTATCGATGCGGGGGGAACGGGGGGAACGGCGCGACGCCGGCATTCACCTGGGCCTGGGACTCTACATCACCCGGCTGATTACCGAGCATCTCGGGGGCAGCGTGCACGCTGGCAACCTGCCCGACGGCCGGGGGGTGCGCTTCAGCCTGCGCCTGCCGCACAGTCCACAGCAAGCGCCGCAGGACGATGCAGCCTAACTGATAAAAGCCCTCTGCTTGATCTCCGCCACCTGGTCGCGCAGGGCCGCGGCCTCCTCGAACTCCAGGTTCTTCGCGTGTTCCAGCATGCGCGCCTCCAGTTCCTTGAGCTTGCGCGCCAGCGCCTCGGGGCTGAGCCGTGCCATCTCGTCGCTGCTGTAGGCCAGCTTTTCCTGCGCCACCTTGCGCCCCTTCGCCCTGCCGCGGGTGGGCATGCGGCGGGCGCCTTCCATGATGTCCTGCACCGACTTGGTCACCCCGCGCGGGACAATGCCGTGCTCGGCGTTGAAGGCGAGCTGCTTTTCCCGCCGCCGATCGGTTTCGGCGATGGCGCGCTCCATGGACCCGGTCATGTGGTCGGCGTAGAGGATGGCGCGGCCATTGAGGTTGCGGGCGGCACGGCCGATGGTCTGGATCAGCGAGCGGTCTGAGCGCAAAAAGCCCTCCTTGTCGGCGTCGAGGATGGCCACCAGGGACACCTCCGGCATGTCCAGCCCCTCCCGCAGCAGGTTGATGCCCACCAGCACGTCGAACTCTCCCAGACGCAGGTCGCGGATGATCTCCACCCGCTCCACGGTATCGATGTCCGAGTGCATGTAGCGCACCCGCACGTCGTGCTCGGCCAGGTATTCGGTCAGGTCCTCCGCCATGCGCTTGGTCAGCGTGGTCACCAGCACCCGCTCGCCGATGCCGGCCACCTGGCGAATCTCCCCCAGCAGGTCGTCCACCTGGGTGCTGGCGGGGCGCACCTCCAGTTGCGGGTCCACCAGCCCGGTGGGGCGCACCACCTGCTCCACGGTACGGCCGGCATGTTCCAGCTCGTAGGTGCCGGGTGTGGCGGAGACAAACACCGCCTGCGGCACCAGCCGCTCCCACTCCTCGAAGCGCAGGGGGCGGTTGTCCAGGGCGGAGGGCAGACGAAAACCGTACTCCACCAGGGTTTCCTTGCGCGAGCGGTCGCCCCGGAACATGGCGCCAATCTGGGGGATGGTGGCGTGGGACTCGTCGACAATCACCAGCGCGTTGTCGGGCAGGTATTCGAACAGGGTGGGCGGCGGCTCCCCGGCGGCGCGCCCGGACAGGTAACGGGAGTAGTTTTCTACCCCGTTGCAGTAGCCCAGCTCGCGGATCATCTCCATGTCGTAGCGGGTGCGCTGGCCCAGGCGCTGGGCCTCCACCAGCTTGCCGGCCTCGTTGAGCTGCTTCAGCCGCACTTCCAGCTCTGCCTCGATCTGCTCCACCGCGTTCAGCATGACATCGCGGGAGGTGACATAGTGGCTCTTGGGAAAGATGGTCACCCGCGGCACCTTCGCCTCGATCGCGCCGGTGAGGGGGTCGAACAGGGTGATGTTCTCGATCTCCTCGTCGAACAGCTCCAGCCGCACCGCCTCGCGCTCGGAATCGGCGGGGAAAATATCGATCACATCGCCGCGCACCCGGTAGGTGCCACGCTCGAAATTGATGTCGTTACGGGTGTACTGCAATTCCGCCAGATGGCGCAGGATGTGGCGCTGGTCGACGATCTCACCCCGCGACAGGTGCATCACCATCTTGAAGTAGGACTGGGGGTCGCCCAGGCCGTAGATCGCCGACACCGTGGCCACCACCAGGCAGTCGTCCCGCTCCAGCAGGGCCTTGGTGGCCGACAGGCGCATCTGCTCGATATGCTCGTTGACCGAGGAATCCTTCTCTATATAAGTGTCGGACGAGGGTACATAGGCCTCGGGCTGGTAGTAGTCGTAGTAGGAGACGAAATACTCCACCGCGTTGTCCGGGAAGAATTCCCGGAACTCCCCGTAGAGCTGGGCCGCCAGCGTCTTGTTGTGGGCCATGACGATGGTCGGCCGCTGCAGTCGCTCCACCACGTGGGCCATGGTGAAGGTCTTGCCCGAGCCGGTCACCCCCAGCAGGATCTGCGAGGCCAGCCCCGCCTGCACCCCCTCCACCAGCTGCTCAATCGCGCGGGGCTGGTCGCCGGCGGGCTGGAAGGAGGAGCTGACCTGGAAGGCTTTGGACATGGCGAGGGCCGCGGGTTGCGAAGGATTAGCCCTTCATTATCATCCACTTAGCCGCGGATTTCAGCCCCGACGGCAAGGCCGGAAAAGGGCAAAATAGTGCTGCGCAGGGTGTTGACCGGGGCCATGCCGGTCATTAATATACCCGGCTTGTGGTTAAGTCCATTCCGCCTTAGCTCAGTTGGTAGAGCAAATGACTGTTAATCATTGGGTCGCTGGTTCGAGCCCAGCAGGCGGAGCCACATTCCTCGTTGTAACTCATTGATCTACAACGCCTTATTCTCCTGAACGTCAGTTTGATGGTTGGTTGGCACTTTCACTCATAACTGACGAGCACACTCTCAGCACACTTGGGCTGAAGGTGCCAAGAAGCCCCAACCACGGCGAATATTCGCAAACTCCCCAGCGGTAACTTCCAGGCCATTGTGCGCCTGAAGAGCCTGAAAGCCCTTTACGCGTCCTTCCCCACCAAAACCAAAGCCAGGCAATGAGCCGAGGCGGTAGAGTCAAGTTCACACGCGGCTTCGGCACCAGCGCATCACATAGTGCGCCTGTTGCCCGTGACGGGATTCCTTGAAACCGCGCGCGTCGAGGATTTCGCAGGTGCTCTTTAGCATCGAAGGGCTGCCGCACAGCATGAAGCGGTCATCCTCCGGCGTGGGGCGAGGCAGGTCGATAGGGACTGCTGGCACGAGGTAGGGAAAGGGCGGGCTGAATAGCAGATATCAGCCCACGGCAAACACCAGCAACCGACCAGGGATAAGGGCCGCAGGGAACGGCTTATTCCCAGGATTGCCCGGGGTCCAGATGACGGGTCAGTTCCATGGCGTCATGCAGTACCCGGCCCACCACAACCAGTTCGCCATCCAGCCGGTAGATCAGGAAGTGGCGGGGGCGGCGCACGATACCGGTGTCGGTGCGGGCTCGCTCCCGGCTCAAGGCCAGGTGCCAGGAACGCGCACCGGCGCCCAATTCGGGTCGCTCGATGCTGCCGGGTCGATGCTGTTGAGTAATGTCACGCAATGCTGTGGCGACAAGGATCTCGTAGCGTTGTCGGGCCGCTTCCCCGAAGTGCTCGTGAGTCCAGGTCAGGATGTCGACAAGGTCAGCCTGCGCTGCGGCGGAGAGTCGGTAGTGCGCCATCAAATCGTCGAAGGCGCTCGGGCGGCGGCAGTTTGCCCCAGTTGGTGGATGAGTTCATCGAGCTGGTCGTCAGCCACATCCGTGTAACGGCCTGCGGCGATATCGCGCCAGCCCTTGTCGGCGGCTTCCTGCAGTGCTTGCAGTTTGGCTGCCTCCAGCCGTTCCCGCTGTTCGATGAGGCGCAGGCCTTCCCGCAGTACCTCGCTGGCGTTCTGATAGCGCCCGGACTGCACCAGGGTTTCGACCAGGTCGTGTTGATGATCGCTGAGGACGACGTTACGTGTCGGCATAAGGGTGGCTTCCGTTGGATTCCAAGCGCCCAGTGTAGCGCTATTGGCATATTATGCCAATATTGTGCATCCCGGTGAAGGCTCGCAGGCGCGCATTTCCCACCAAACACCCACAACCCCGGTTATAATGCCGCCGTGCCAGACTCATCCATGCCAAGTCACTCTGTTCCCTACAGCCCCTCGAGAGCCAACTTGCGCAGCCTGTTGGCCATTCGCACCATCGCCCTGCTGGGTCAGGCTGGGGTGATGACCTGGGTGGTACTGACCGGTCACTACAGCGAACACACCAGGGCACTGGGGCTTATCCTGCTGGCGCTGATACTGGTCACCGCCGTCAGCATGTGGCGCACTACCCGCCCCTGGCCGGTATCCCAGGCGGAGTTTCTGGCCCAGCTGCTAGTCGACGTGTTCGGCTGGACCGCCCTGATGTACTGCGCAGGCGGCGCCGACAATCCCTTCGTGTCCTACTTCATCGTGCCACTGGCGGTCGCGGCGGCGGTACTGCCCTGGCGTGGCACCTGGCTGATCGCCGGCGCCTCGGTACTGGCCTACAGCCTGCTGCTGTATTTCCGCCAGCCCTTTCCCCTGTTTTCGCCCCACACCGGCATGCTGCACGGCGACAGCGGCAGCATTCACCGCCTGGGCATGTGGTTCAATTTCCTGTTCAGCGCCGGACTGATCACTTACTTCGTAGTACGCATGGCCTCGGTGCTGCGCCAACAGCAAGCACACACAGCGCAGCTGCGCGAGAGCCGTCTGCGCAACCACCAGATTCTGGCGGTGGCCAGCCTGGCCGCCGGCACTGCCCACAAACTGGGTACGCCGCTGGGCACCATGACCGTGCTGGTGGAGGAAATCCTCAGCGAGCACAGTCTGCCCGCCTCCCTGCGACAGGATTGCGAACTGCTGCAGCGGCAGTTGCTGCAATGCCGTGACATCCTCACCGACCTGAGCCAGACCGCGGAGGCCAGCGCCGCCGGCCAGCGCCAGCAGGCGGCCGTGGGAGATTTCGTCAACGCCACCGTACAGCACTGGATCGTCCGCCGACCCCGGGTGTCCTGTAGCCTGGACATCAGCCAGGCCGGTCCGCAACCATATGTCGCCTATGATCAGACCCTGCCCCAGGCGCTGGAAAACCTGCTCAACAACGCCGCCGACACCGGTTCCGCGCTGCGGGTGAGTGTGGACTGGGACGAGTACCAGGCTCGCATCCAGGTGCGGGACCGGGGGCCGGGAGCACCCCGGAGGGTGCGCGAAACCCTGCGCGGCGATGGCGTCGACGCCACTGATGGAGGACTGGGTATCGGCCTGATACTGAGCCGGGCAACGGTGGAACGCCACGGCGGCACCCTGCGACTGGACAACGCCGAGGGCGGCGGGACCGTGGCCACACTGCGTCTGCCCCGGCAGGAGACAGGTGCCATCGCAAGGGATGAGAGGGACACCGAGGGTGAACGACCCGCCGCGCAGCGCCGGAAAGAACCGCTGTGGAAAGCACCGCGAGTGGTATCAGAAGAGGACAACGATGACTGAGGCCGGACGCATCCTGCTGGTGGATGATGACAGCGTATTGTCCGCCGTACTGGCGCGCGGCTTTCGCCGCCGGGGCTTTATCATCTGCGAATGTCACGATGGTGAAGAGGCCCTTCGCGCCTGCCGCGGATTCGCGCCCAGCCATATCCTGCTGGACCTCAACATGCCGGAAATGTCGGGCCTGGTCGCCCTGCCGGCACTGCTGACGGCGGCACCGCGGGCCCGTCTGGTGGTGCTGACCGGCTATTCGA
>JBKDZQ010000299.1:0-5254 GCA_047971325.1 Parahaliea sp. | reverse complement strand
CGACGGCGGCGTTATCGTCCTGGACGGCAGCGGCGGTTTTGCCTATGTGTTCAATTCCGCCGGCATGTACCGCGGCATGATGGACGCGAACGGTGCGCGGGAAACCGCCATCTTTGGGGCCGGCAGTTGAATGCCATTGCCAACCGCCCCTGGCCTGGCGAAGCGGGCCTACCGGCTGTAGGCCGCCTCTGATCTCATTGCTCAGGACGAACGGGCTGCGCCGTAGTCACCGATGCCCTCCGGCATGGCTTCCCGGGGAATAATGGCGCCGCGGACCTGGATCACTTGCGCGGCGAGCCGGTGGCCACGCGCCGCGGCCCGCTGCGGATCTTCACCGTACAGGCGGCCGGCCAGGTAGCCGGCATTGAAGGAGTCTCCCGCGGAGGTGGTATCGAGCGGTCGCTCGACGCGGCGGGTGGGCACGTCGACAACCCGGCCATCGCGCCAGATCCGGCAGCCGGCGCCCCCCAACTTGAGTACGATTTCACCGGCACCCCAGTCCGCCACCCGCCCCAGGGTCTGCTCCGGCGAGCGGTCACCGAACAGAGCCTGCTCGTCCTCCCAGGTGGGCAGCACCACGTCGGCCTGTTGGCAGGCCCGCCGGAAGGCACTGCGAGCCAGCTCCCGTTCGGGCCACCCCCGCGGGCGATAGTTGCCATCAAAGCCGACTTTCACACCCCGGGAACGCAGGCGTCCAAGCATGTCGAACAGGCGTTCCCGGGATGCCTCGGGATAGAGTGACAGGGTGATGCCGGAGTAATACACCAACTGGCATTGCGCCAGTGCCTGTTCCAGCACAGCAACGCGCTCCGCACAATCGAACAGCTCCCGCGCTGGCGACTCGCCGCGCCAGTAACTGAAGTGGCGCTCGCCATCGGGGTCGGTTTCGATCAGATAGAGGCCGGGCATCCGGCCCGCCAGCCGGACGACACATGCGGTACCAACACCTTCCTGTGCCCAGCTCGACAGCATCCAGTCGCTGTGGCTGTCGTCACCCAGCAGTGTTATATAGTCCGCCTGGACGCCGAGGCGGGTAAGGTAGATGGCAGTATTGAGCGTATCGCCACCAAAACCCAGCCGCAGCGTTTTCGAGTGGCTTTCGGCGCAGGCCGCAGACAGCTCCAGCATGCATTCGCCGATGGCCGCGGCTCTGGGTTTGGTCATATCGGTATCACCTGCTCGTACGGACTGCAAACATGGGGAGACACCCGTTGCGGAGGGGCACCGGTGACCGGCATCACCGTCTACATTGGCTTCAGCGCTCGCATGATACCCGCTAAGGGGAAACGTGTAACGCGGGCGGATTCAGCCCGCTCACCGGTGCGGCATGGTCACAGATATCTGCGCGCTTGACAGTTGGCCATCCATTTTTGACCGTAGACGAAAGGCCGGGCCAAATACTGGGCATGGTTGACGGTACACCTGTTTTAATGGTGCCGCGCCATCCGCTGCAACGAGTCCTTACCGCCGCTCAACTGACTATCTTCACCACACCGGTGAATTTCCGGCGACAAGGCGCCGGATTGCCAACGACGCCGACCCGACTAGCGCCACTGGCAGCCGCATTGCTGCCGGAGCCGGGCGTATTCCTCAGCGTAGCGGGCGATCCACTCCTCCGCCGCCTCGTCCAGCGTCAACCAGCGGCGCTCGGTCCGCATGACCCGGATACGATACTTGCGAATCTCCCGGCACTGGCCCGCCATATGAGCCCGAAAGGCCTCCTGCTCCCGCAGCACCTCCGGCTGGATAAAACTCTTCTCCTGCTCCATGTCCCATCCCCCGCGGTGCGAACTTTCACACAGCCATTGATAGCAAGTTGCGAAGCTCAGTGCACGGCCCTGACGATCAGCCTGTGAGCGCCGGCACAAAAAATCTGCGATTTTGTGGAAAAATGTCGACCAGAGGAGCAATCCCTGATCCGAGAGCCGGTATATCTGCCTCGAGTTCCCTGCAAGGGCTACAAACGCCGCACCCGGATCGATATCCTGTTGGAGAAGGTGGTGACCCACGTCGACGCCCAAGTCAAGGGCTGTCCTGCCTGCCAGGCGCGAATCCGGGGCACTTTCCCGACCGATATGGCCGGCCCATTACCGTACGGCCCCCGGCGTCAAGGCCTATGCTCTCTCCGCCGACTGCCATAGCCAAGCCTGCTAATACGGCACCCTCCCCTTCATAAACCGTTCCCGGTTCTCCCGCTTTTTCTCCTCGCTCTTGCGCAGCAGGACATACACCGCCCCGGTGCCGCCGTGGCGGGGCTGGGCACTGTGGAAGGCCTGCACGGTGTCCAGGTCCCGCAGCCAGACGTTGACATAGCCCTTGAGCACCGCGCTGCTCTCGTGCTCCACCTTGCGCTCGCCCTTGCCGTGCACCAGCAGCACGCTGCGCAGACCGAGTTCGTGGCACTGCCCGACAAACTCGAACAGTTCCCGGCGCGCCACCGCCACGGTCATGCGGTGCAGGTCGAGACGGGCCTCCTGCTCGTAGCGCCCCTGGCGCAGTTTACGATACACCCCGTTCTGCACCCCGGGGCGCTTGAACTCCAGCACGTACCACGGGTCCAAGGGTGTCACTTCCCGGTCGCTGAGGGTGTTGGGATCGGCGCCCGCCTCGGTGACCGCGGCCTGGCGGCGATGGGCCAGGGTCTGGTCGCTGGCTTCGGGCACGGCGCCGCGCTGCACGCGCGCCTCTTGCTGCAAGCGCACCACGCCGGTCATTTCCTGCTCGAACAGCGAGCGCTTGCTGTCAGTCATATCCATCACCTGCCTGTCACCCGTTAGTATACCGCCCGCCAGACACGCCTGTGCATGCCGGGACTTTGACAGAGTGTGCAATCAGCCCTATCGTGCGAATGAAAACCATATGGTATTTTTCACCATATGAAGGCAATGCTACTCTTCAAAGACAAGTACGTGTACCGCGATGGCGCGATTCGTGAAATGATGATCTGGCGTTTGCCGGCATCCGACCCGGAGCGAGCGCACGGCCTGAAGTATCGCCTTTACCACGCTCATGCTGAACGCCGCCTGGATATCCTGGGCACCCTGCGCCAGCTCGGTCCGTTGAGTGCGCGCGCGCTGGCAACGACGTTGCAGCGCAACTACAAGAATGTCCACGTCGATACCCGGGCGCTGGAACAGGCCGGCCTGCTGGAACGTAGCGAATCCGGTACTTTGCAGGCCTCCTGGGATGTCATCGATGCGCACTTGAGCCTGGTGACCTAGAGGCAACAATGAGCGGTTTGAATGCACCGAACACTGCCGCCCACTGCCCCCTCTGCGGCGATGACAACCACTGCGCGGTGGAACGCGGTACGGGTATCGGGCAATGCTGGTGCGCCACCGCGCCGATCGGCCGCGCGGCGCTGGCGGCAGTGCCCATCCATCAGCGCCGCCGCGCCTGCCTGTGCCCGTCCTGCGGCCGGGCTGTCGACCCAGGCCAGACCAGCGATCAACCAGGGAGAACCCCCAACGTGAAAGGCAATGCCATCAGCGGCGCCGGCTACCTGCTGCAGGGGGCGAGCATGCTCACCCACCCCCGCCTGCGCCTGTTCGTACTGATTCCACTGGCGGTGAATATCACCATTTTCGCCTCGCTGATCGGCGCCGCCTATGCCTACCTGAACAGCCGGATGGATCACTGGCTGAGCTACATTCCCCAGTGGCTGGATTTTCTGCAGTGGATCATCTGGCCCGTGATCGCCCTGGTATTCAGCCTGGTCACCGGCTACACCTTCACCGCGCTGGCGCTGATCATCGCCTCGCCCTTCAATTCACTGCTGGCGGAAAAAGCCGAGGAGCTGGTCACCGGCCGCGAGGTGGAGGGCCTCGAGGGTATCGGCGCGGCGCTGATGGAGGTGCCTCGGGGCATTGTGCGGGAGCTGGCCAAGCTGATCTACTACGTGCCGATGGCGCTGTTCGTGCTGATTGTCAGCTTCATTCCCGCCCTCAACGCGGTGGCGCCGGTACTGTGGTTTTTACTGGGGGCCTGGATGATGAGCATCCAGTTTGTCGACTACCCGATGGACAACCACCGCTACCGTTTCGGCGACGTGAAAGAAGCGGTGCGCAGCCGGCGCCTGTCGAGCCTCGGCTTTGGCGGCATGGTGGCGCTGGGGGCCGCCATCCCGGTGCTGAACTTCTTTGTCGTGCCCTCGGCGGTGGTGGGCGCCACCTTGCTGTGGTGCCGGGAGCTGGCGCCGGGGAGCGGCCACGCTGCCCCCGGCAACAGTGGCCGAGGCTAGGTCAGCAACTCCACCGGCGGATGAGTGCACACCAGCGGTGAACCGAGCAGGGCTTCCAGGTCGGGTAGCAAGAAGGCGTCGTCCTCGCTGGCGAAGCTGATGGAGATGCCGCTGGCGCCGGCGCGGCCGGTGCGGCCGATGCGGTGCACGTAGTCCTCCGGATCCTCCGGCAGATTGTAGTTCACCACGTGGCTCACCCCTTCCACATGAATGCCCCGGCCGGCCACGTCGGTGGCCACCAGCACGGTGATGTCCCCGCTCTTGAACTGTTCCAGGGTGCGGGTGCGCTTGACCTGGGGAATCTCGCCGGACAGGATGCCCGCCTTCACCCCCGACTTGCGCAGCCGCTCGTGCAGGCGGCGCACCTGGTCGCGGCGGTTGGCGAACACGATCACACTGCTGGCCTCGGGACTGCGCAGCAGGTTGGTCAGCACCCGGTAGCGCTGTTCGCTGCTCACCAGATAGACCTTCTGGTCCACCGAATCAGTGGCTACGTGCTCGGGCTCGATCTCCACCGTGACCGGGTGGTAGGTCCACTGGTTGGAGAGATTGATGATGTCCTGGGTGAAGGTAGCAGAGAACAGCAGGGTCTGGCGGTCCTCCTTGTGCGGGGTGGCGCGCACGATGCGTTTCACCTGGGGAATGAAACCCATGTCCAGCATGCGGTCGGCCTCGTCCAGCACCAGGATTTCCACCCGGTCCAGGAACAGGTCGCGGCGGCTGGTGAAATCCAGCAGGCGTCCCGGGGTGGCCACCACCAGGTCCACTACCTTTCGGGTCAGCTGGTTGAGCTGCTTCTGGTAGTCCATGCCGCCGATCAGGGTGACGGTGTTGAGGCCGGTGTACTTGCCCAGTTCCCGCGCATCCTCGGCGATCTGCATCACCAGCTCCCGGGTGGGAGCGATCACCAGCGCCCGGGGTTCTCCCAGATAGCGCTCGCTCTCCACCGGGTGGTTGAGCAGGTCGTTGAAGACGGTGATAAGGAAGGCGGCGGTCTTGCCGGTGCCGGTCTGG
>JBKDZQ010000298.1:0-1543 GCA_047971325.1 Parahaliea sp. | reverse complement strand
GGCGAGGCCGAGCAGGCGCAGGTGATCGAACAGGCCCGGCAACTGGAGCTGCGCCAGCAGCAACAGGACGACCCGGACATCCTGCCGCGGGTGGAACGCACGGACATTCCCGCCAGCATGCCCGACCTGTCCTGGCAGGAGCAGCAGGCCGGCAGCCTGCGCCTGACCCGCTACACCCAGGGCACCAACGGCCTGGTCTACCAGCAGGTGATCGCGCCGCTGCCGGCGCTGTCGGCGCAGCAGCTGAGCCTGCTGCCCCTGTACACCAACGTGCTCACCGAGCTGGGCACCGCCGGCGCCGACTACCTCACCACCCAGCAGCGGCAGTCCGCCACCGTGGGCGCCATCAACGCCTTCACCACCATGCGTGGCGAGATCGATGATGAACAGCGGCTGCGGGCCAATTTCGTGCTCTCTTCCAAGGCCCTGGCGCGCAGCGCCGCTGCCCAGACGGCGCTGATGCGCGACACCCTGGACAGCCCGCGTTTTGACGAACACAGCCGTATCCGCGAGCTGATCAGCCAGCAGCGCTCGCGCCGGGAACAGGCGGTGACCGGCAACGGCCACGGCCTGGCGATGGCGGCGGCCTGTGCCGGCATGAGCCCGCTGGCGCGGCTCAACCACGAACTGTCGGGCCTGGCCGGCATCACCTCGCTGCGCACCCTCGACACCAGCCTGATGGACGCGGGCGCCCTGGCGCAGTTTGCCGACCAGCTGGCGACCCTGCACCAGGCGGTTTGCGCCATGCCCCGGCAGCTGCTGACCATCGCCGACGAACAGCACATCGACGGCATCGCCAGCGACACCCTGGCGGCCTGGCGCGAGCCGCAATCAAGGGGCGACCTGCCCGGCTTCGCACTGCCGGCCCAGCGCCACTGCGTCAACCAGCTCTGGGTCGCCAACACCCAGGTGAATTTCTGCGCGCGGGCTTACCCCACGGTGACGGTGGAACACTCCGACGCCGCGGCGCTGGTGGTGCTGGGGGGCTTTTTGCGCAACGGCTTCCTGCACCGGGCCATTCGCGAACAGGGCGGCGCCTACGGCGGCGGCGCCACCCAGGACAGCGGCATCGCCGCCTTCCGTTTCTACTCCTACCGCGATCCGCGGCTGGAGGGCACCCTGGAGGACTTCGACGCCTCCCTGCGCTGGCTGCTGGACACCCGCCACGAAGCCCGCGCCCTGGAAGAGGCCGTGCTCGGCGTGATCGGTGGCATGGACAAGCCCAGCTCCCCCGCCGGCGAGGCCAAGCAACACTTCCACAATCGCCTGTTCGGCCGCAGCCACGCCCAGCGCGAAGCGTTCCGCCAGCGGGTACTGGACGTCTCCCTGGAAGATCTGCGGCGGGTCTGCGAAACCTACCTGCTCCCCGAGCGGGCGAGCACCGCGGTGATGACCAACGCCAGCCAGAGCGGAGTCGCCGACTGTCTGGGCCTTGAGCGGATCGAGGTATAATTCATGACCACATCAAGCCACTCAATCATCTGCAATCTGCTTTATCCCTACGTGGAACGTATCCACGCGGGAGATTTCGAAGGCGCCGCTG
>JBKDZQ010000297.1:0-1758 GCA_047971325.1 Parahaliea sp. | reverse complement strand
AGCCAGGCCGGGTCACCGATGCGCAACTCGCGCATCGCGCCGATGATCATGTTGATCACCTTGTCGGCGATCTCCTCCTGCAGGAACAGCACCCGCAGGGCGGAGCAGCGCTGGCCGGCGCTTCGGAAGCCGGAGGTGATGACATCGTCCACCACCTGCTCGGGCAGGGCGGTGGAGTCCACCATCATGCAGTTCTGGCCACCGGTCTCGGCGATCAGCGGTACCGGTGCGTCGGGACGATTGGCCAGCACACGGGCCAGCAAGGCGCCGGTTTCTGTGGAGCCGGTGAACATCACCGCCTTGATACGCGCATCCGGCACCAGTTGCTCTCCCACCTGGGGCCCCGGTGCCACCACCACCTGCAGCACGTGCTCGGGCAGGCCGCAGCGGCGCGCCAGCGCCACTGTGTACAGTGCGATCAGACTGGTCTGCTCCGCGGGCTTGGCGACGACGGTGTTGCCGGTGACCAGGGCGGCACTGATCTGGCCGAGAAAAATTGCCAGCGGGAAATTCCAGGGGCTGATGCACAGCACTGTGCCGCGCGGGCGCAGGCCCTCGGCGGCGAAGTCCGCCTGCTCAGCCCGGGTGGCGTAATAGCGGCAGAAATCCACCGCTTCACGCACCTCGGCCACACCGTCCGGCAGGGACTTGCCGGCCTCCTTGCAGCACAGGGCGATCAGCTGGTCGCGGTGTCGCTCGATCTGGTCTGCCAGCTTGAGCACAATGCTGGCGCGCTCGCGCACCGATCGACCCGCCCATTCGGCGAAGGCGCCGTGGGTGCGCGCCAGGGCCGCTTCGATGGCGCCGGCAACGTCATAGCGGATGTGGCCCACGCACTCGCGGTGATTGGCGGGGTTGCGTACCTCCACGATGTTGTTGCCGATGGCGCCGTTGAACGCTGAATCCGTGACCGTCCACGTCGCTGTTGTTTCATCCACTGAGTCGGCGCCCTTGCTGTAGTCCAGGGGCAGAGTGGTGAGCCAGTTGTTCATGGCGTCGCGCGCCCTGGCGAGCACCAGCGGATCGCCCAGGTCCATGCCCGCCGAGTTGCGCCGCTCACTGCCGTAGAGCCCGGCCGGCAGGGCGATGTGGGGGTTGCGCCGGTCGCGCCAGTGGCGCACCACGTCCACCGGGTCTTCCAGCAGGGATTCCACCGGGATGTCCTCATCGACAATGTTGTTGACGAAGGAGGAGTTGGCGCCGTTTTCCAGCAGGCGGCGCACCAGGTAGGCCAGCAGGTCGGCGTGTACACCCACCGGGGCGTAGATCCGGCAGGGAACGTTGCTGCCGCTCACCACCTGGTCGTAGAGGGCGTCGCCCATGCCGTGCAGGCGCTGGAATTCATAGCCGCTGCGGTCCTGGCTCATCTCCAGAATGGTGGCCACCGTGTAGGCGTTGTGGGTGGCGAACTGGGGGTAGAGGGTGTCGCGGTAGGATAACAGGCGGGCCGCGCAGGCTTGGTAGGATACGTCGGTGGCGGGTTTGCGGCTGAACACGGGGAAGTCGTGCTCGCCTTCCACCTGGGCCAGCTTGATCTCGGTATCCCAGTAGGCGCCCTTCACCAGTCGCACCATCATGCGCCGGCCAACCCGCTGGCTCAGTGCCCGCAGCCATTCGATCACGAAAAAGCCGCGCTTTTGGTAGGCCTGAACGGCAACCCCGAAGCCCTGCCAGTCCTGCAGCTCGGGGTCGGCGAACACCGCTTCGATAACGTCCAGCGAAAGGTCCAGGCGGTCGGCCTCTTCGGCGTCCACGGTG
>JBKDZQ010000296.1:0-4023 GCA_047971325.1 Parahaliea sp. | reverse complement strand
TCGACACCTTCACCCGGTTACCATCCAGTTGCACCTTGCCGCCCTCGATGGCGGCCTTGGCCAGGCTGCGGGTCTTGAACAGGCGCGCGGCCCAGAGCCACTTGTCAAGGCGCAGGCGGTCGGAGCTGTCACTCATCGAGGGGTGTCTGCACGGCCGCGCCGGGCATGATTTCATCGAAGTGGTGGATGCCTGGAAAGCGGGTGTCGATACGCTTCTGGCGCTGGCTGTCTGGTTGCAGCAGGGTGAGCAGGTGGGCGATGCCATATTCGCGGGCGGCGTCGAGCACGGCTTCGGTGTCGTCGATCAGCAGAGCGCGCGCCGGATCAAAGGGGTGGTGATCGCGCAGGGCGTGCCAGAACGCCTGCTGTTCCTTGGGCGCGGCCAGCTCGTGGGACACCACGATGCGGTGAAACCAGGGGGTGATGTCCACCTGCTGCATCTTGATGTCCAGGGCCTTGCGGTGGGCGTTGGTCACCAGCAGGACCTCGTGGCCGCCCTGGCGCAGCGCATCCAGAAAAGCGGGCACATGGGGGCGCAGGCGCACCATGTGTTTCAGTTCATGTTTCAGTGCGGGAATGTCCAGGTCCAGCTGCTCGCTCCAGTAGTCCACGCAGTACCACTCCAGGGTACCCCGGTTCTCGCCGATGCGCGCCAGCACCATGTCGGTGGCCTCGTATTCCGGGAGATGGTTGCGGCGGGCGTACTCCCGGGGGACGTGCTCGTTCCAGAAGTATTTGTCGAAATGCAGGTCCAGCAGGGTGCCGTCCATGTCCAGCAGTACGGTGTCGATACTGTCCCAGTTGATCATGTTGGTTGTCGTCTCGCGGTACGTCCGCAAAATACCGGTGGATATTATGCCGTTTTTTTCGTTTCGCGCACATTGGTACCCCGGGCTATGGTAGCCGATGGTATAGTAAGGCCAATACCGACAGGACCGACCGTGACAGAACTGACTGCCCTTGTGCCATCCTTGCTGGACCTCAGCCGTAAGGCGGGGGAGGCTATCTGTCATCATTATCACGCACCTGGCGAAGTCGCTGTGGAATCCAAGCAGGACGATTCGCCGCTCACCCGGGCCGACCTTGACTCCCATGCCATCCTGCGCGATGGCCTAAAGGCGCTGACCGGCGAACTGCCGGTACTCTCCGAGGAATCCTCCCCCGAACACAAAGCCCGCCGTCACCAGTGGTCACGCTACTGGCTGGTGGATCCTCTGGATGGTACCAAGGAATTTGTCGGTGGCACCGGGGAGTTCACCGTCAATATCGCGCTGATCGACAAGCACCGCCCGGTACTGGGTCTGTTGTACATACCCCTGGAGCAACTGGCCTATATCGGACTGCCGGGAGGTTTTGCACGGCGTTACCACTGGCATGCCAACGGCTGCTGGCGAGCACAAGACATTCACACCCGCGCCTTGCGCGAAGGGGCGCCAATGGCGGTGCTGGCCAGTCGCCGGCACCGGGGAGAACGCCTGCAAACCGGGCTGGATTGGCTGCACAGCCAGTGGGGGCCGCTGGAGCGACTCAACAGTGGGAGTGCCCTCAAATTTTGCCAGCTGGCCCAGGGCGAGGGCGATTTCTATCCCCGCTATTCTCCCTGCAGCGAGTGGGATGTGGCTGCTGGCCAGGCCCTGGTGGAGGCGGCCGGCGGGGCGGTGCTGGGGCTGGATGGCCGACCGCTGGAATACAACCGCAGCAACACCCTGCTCAGCGCTCCCTTTCTGGCCATGGCGGAGCCACAGCACCCGCTCTGGCGGCGCTATCTGGTCGAGACTCAGGGCAGTTGCGTTGGTTGACAGGGCTCTTGCTTGTATCGGCAATCAATGTGGGTATAGAGTGTGGGGCACCGAGGACGGTTGGTTAGCGGAGCAGCGAGAAACATGAAAAAGCCCCCGGAGAGCGACGCCGATGCTGGCAGGGAGGCTGCCAATGAGGTGATTACGCCCGCCATGCAATTGCAGGATCTGCTGGCCCGGCACCGGACCCTGGATCAGCGTATTGAAGAAATATACAACTTTCCCTCCCAGAACCAGATTCTCCTGCAACGTCTGAAGAAGGAAAAACTGATGCTCAAGGACGCCATCGAGCGTCTCAAGGATGAGCTGATACCCGACCTCAATGCCTGAGCCGGGGGTTGCTCACCTCTGGCTGGCGGCACCTTCCAGTTCCAGCAGTTGCTGTTTGATCGTCAATCCCCCGGCGTAGCCGGTCAGCCTGCCGTCGCTGCCGATGACCCGGTGGCAGGGCACCACGATTGGCAGCGGATTGCGGCCGTTGGCGGCGCCCACCGCCCGGACCGCCCGCTCCCGCCCGATGGCGCGGGCAATGTCGCGGTAGCTGCGCAACTCGCCGTGGGGGATTACCCGCAATGCCTGCCACACCGCCTGCTGGAAGGCCGTGCCGCCGCCGTCCAGGGGCAGGTCGAAGGTTTTGCGTTGGCCGCGAAAATACTCTCCCAGTTGTTGGGCCGCCAGGTTCAGGATGCGGTCATCGGGCGCCGGTTGCGGTGGCCGGTGGTGGCCCGGGAAATGGATGGCCACCAGCGCACGGCTGTTGGAGACCAGCTGCAGGCTGCCGATGGGGCTGTCGATGGTCAGGGTGTTCACAGGCTTCTCCATAGCAGGTTGGCGGCGTAGGCCCCGAAGGGCCGCCAGCGCTCGGCGGCGCGATGCAGGGGCTGGGCGCCAGGGGCGAGTGCCTCCCAGGCGCGCAGCAGGCCCAGGTCTTTTACCGGAAAGCAGTCCGGGTCGCCGAGCCCGCGCATGGCCATCATGTTCAGGGTCCAGGGACCGATACCGCGTTGTCGCGCCAGTGCCCCGGGCAGTTGCTCCGGCGACACTTGCTCCAGCAGGTGGCAGACCGCTTTCAGGCTATCCCGGCGCCGGGAGGGCATGGCAAATTCACTGTCCGGCAGCGTGGCCAGTGCAGATGGTGAGGGAAAGTCGGTCACGCTGTCGCCGGCGGCTGTGGCGCAGGCTCCCGCCAGACGTGCGCACACGGTCCGCGCGGCGCCGATGCTCACCTGTTGCCCGACGATGGCGCGCACAGTGGCTTCGGCGACACTCCAGTACACCGGTGAGCGCACACCGGGCCAGGCGTTTAGCAGTGGGCGCAGGGCATTCTCCCGGTACAGCACCTCAGCGATGACCTGGGGGTTGGCGTCGAGGTCGAACATGCGCCGCACCCGCGCTACCAGCGGCAGCAGGGTCGCCGGTGCACCGCTGGTGATTTCCAGGATCAGGGACTTGCCCCGGATCGCACGATAGACGCTAAAGCCGACCGGCGTGCCGTCGAGGGTGGCGCGGCGGCGGTAGCGGCCATCACCGACCTCCTCGACACCGGCGATGGCGTGGCGGGCGAAAAAGTCGAGCACTCCCTCCCAGTCATAGGGCGGGCGGTATTGCAGTTGCAGGCGGATACCCTCGCCGCAACCGGCATTGCGTCGGCGCCGGAGGGCGCCGGGGGGCGCCCGGAAACTGGCCTGCGCCGCACTGTTGAAGCGGCGTACGCTGCCGAAACCGGCGGCGAAGGCGATGTCGGTGATGGACAGGTCGGTTTCCATCAGCAACTGCCGGGCGAACAGCAGGCGCCGGTTGTGGGCCACGGCCAGTGGCGACACCCCCAGCTCACGCTGGAACAGCTTGCGCAGATAGCGCTCGCCCACCCCCAGCCGTGCGGCCAGTTGCGCCAGCGAACCTTCGTTAAGAGCGCCGGCGTTGATCAGGCCCAGCGCCCGGTTCACGGTGGTGGCAGTGCCCCGCCAGGCGGGGCTGCCGGGGGCTGTTTCGGGACGGCAGCGCAGGCAGGGGCGAAACCCCGCCTCGGCGGCCTGGCTGGCCTCGCGGAAGTACACCACGTTGCGTTCCGCAGGCAGCCGCGCCGGGCACACCGGGCGACAGTAGATGCCGGTGCTGCGCACGCCGAGGAAGAATTCGCCGTCGAAGCGCGGGTCGCGTGACAGGCGCGCCCGGCGACAGGTCTCGGGGTCGGGCAGGCTGCTGCTGTGGGTATCAGGGCTGG
>JBKDZQ010000295.1:0-2768 GCA_047971325.1 Parahaliea sp. | reverse complement strand
GATTTGCGGGAGCTGATTGTGGAGGGCCTTGCCGACCAGCGCCGCGGGGCACCACAAGCCCGGCAGCTATACCGGGAAACCGCTGACTCCATCGCCCGGCGGGAAGCGGAAGCCGCGGCCCGCAAGGCCGCCGGCGGCATGGTGGAGCGTCCTCAGCACCGCCCCACCAAAAAACAGCGCCGGCAAATCCACCGCTTTCGCGACCTGATGGACGACTGAGGGGCGACGCCGCGGCAAGGCTAGCCGTCGGCAAGCGCGATGGCATTGCGGCCAGCGCCCTTGGCCTCGTAGAGCGCCTGGTCGGCGCGCCGGATCAGATCCGACGGCTCCAGGCTGCCGCCGGGGCGCACAGTGGCCACCCCCTGGCTGATGGTGACATATTCCGACACTTCGGAAGCGTTGTGCGCCATGCGCTCGGCAAACACCAGCTCCTTGAGCCGTTCCGCCGTGCGCAGGGCCGCGTGCTCGTTGGCACCTGGCAGCAACAGCACAAACTCCTCACCACCGTAGCGAGTCACCACTTCGCCCGCACGCGTGGTAACGCACTGCATCAGCTCGGCCAGGCGGCGCAGGACCTTGTCACCGGCCGGGTGACCGTAGGTATCGTTGTAACGCTTGAAGTAATCCACATCGAGGATGATCAACGACAACTGGCACTTGCTGCGCCGGGCGCGGTTGATCTCCGCCTGCAGCATCTTGTTCAGTACCCGACGGTTGCCAAGACCGGTAAGTTCGTCGACGTTGGCCAGTTCCGTGAGCTGGCTGCGGGCGACATTAAGCTGGCGGTTGCGCTCGCGCAGGGAGCGGGTCAGGTCTCCCAGTTCCCGCGACAGTGCCTCGCGCTCCCAGTTCAGCGAAATCATGTTGCGAAACAGCAGATACACCGAGTTGCTGGTCAGCAGCAGTATCGCACACACGCCCAGCGTAAAAAGGCCCAGCAGCAGGTTATTGTCCTGCTCCCAGTAGTTGGCGAGATACCACCACGCAATGGGAAACAGCGTGGCAAACAGGTTGGTGATAAAATACTCCCGCAGCGCCAGCGACACCACCATGGTCAGGGTGGTAATCATGAATATCAGCAGCAGGAATACATGCTGAATGGACTCTGAAACCAGCTGGGCCATGACGATAAACCACGCCGCCCAGGACCCGCCGATCAACATAATGCCCAGCAGCAACCGCCAGTACACCCGCTGCGGCCGGTTCTGGTGGCGGTGCTCCATCAGTACATTGCTGATGTACAGGGAATGCCACAAGAGCAGGATCAGCATGCCACCGGCCCACAGCGTCAAGTGGCCGATTTCCACAGAGGGCCACAGCAACAGCATGGCAGCCAACACCCCCAGTACATTGGCACTGGTGGTAGCGACGCGGCCATTTTGCATCAACATTTCCAGTTGTGCAGCCAGCAGTTCCTCAGGCGGGATTTGACGTTGGTAAATCATGCGCTAACTCTACCCGGCACCTGGCCACTGCAAAGCAAATCACCGCAAAGCTGCGAACACGATCACAAGCAATCGCTACAATCTTTGCGCCCCATAACAAACTGGGTAACACTGGAAAAAATCGCACCGAGGGGGCAGGTGCATGTATACGTGGAAACAAATTCACTCGGCTTGCGTGTTTCTGCTGCTATTGCCGCTGACGCATTTTGCGACGCTGGTGGGCATTGAGGCCACCACCACACTGAACAGCAAACCCACCGCCTGGCAGGGCGAGGTCGATAGCTATGTTCGCGCGGATGAAAACAACCCGCTGCCAGAACAGCCAGTGGTGGTCATCGGCGGGCGCCGGGCCTCACTGTGGCCGGAACTGGCGGCCACAGTGGCCCCCCTGCCGCTGGTGGCCCGCCCGCTGGGCAATGCCATTGTCAACGACTTTATCTACTACTACGAACGCCTGGTGAGCTACTATCAACCACGCGCCGTGGTGTTGCTGCCGGAGGAAACCGAATTCCACCTGCGCGACAACAAAAACGCCAAGCAGTTGGCGGAGGCGATCGAAAGACTGGTGACCCTGGATACCAGCCACAGTGGCCAGCGCCTGTTCTATGTGTTCAACCCCATCAAGACACCGCTGCACCCGCATGAAAGTACGATGATCGACGAAGTAGGCCAGCGGCTCGGGGCACGCGGGAAAGACCTGCCGACCCTCAAGGTGATCGATCCCAATCCCTTGCTCGCCACCCCCGATGGCAAACCGGACCCCAGTTTTTTCCGCAGCGACGGCCTGCATCTCAATGAATCGGGCTATCTTCGCCTCGGCGCGCTGCTGCGCCAGGCACTGAAAAGGGATTTCCCGGTGGACTTCGGCATCCACCACAAAACCTGAGGGTGTCTGGTTGGCAGTGGATTTTTCCCGCAGGGAATCGTTCCACTGGCCACCAAATGCGCTAAAATCGTCGGATGCTACAGGACATCCCAATTATTCGCCCCAGCACCCCCCTGCTGGATGCGATTGACCGCGGTCAGACGCTCAGCGAACTGACCGGGACACAACTGGAGGCGCTGGCGGAAGAGCTGCGCGCCTTCCTGCTGTTTACCGTGGGGCAGACTGGCGGGCATTTCGGTGCCGGACTGGGGGTGGTGGAGCTGACCATCGCCCTGCACCATGTGTTCGATACCCCCCACGACCGCATTGTGTGGGATGTGGGCCACCAGACCTACCCCCACAAGATCCTCACCGGCCGCCGGCAGCAGATGCACACCATGCGCCAGGCCGGCGGGCTGGCGGGCTTCCCCACGCGCAGTGAGAGCGAGTACGACACC
>JBKDZQ010000294.1:0-6545 GCA_047971325.1 Parahaliea sp. | reverse complement strand
ACGGCCCGATGCTGGAGGAACTGGACGCGAAGACGCAACGCAGTGCCGAGCAGCAGCAGTTTCGCAGCCTGCTGCTGTCGACCCTGGGCCTGGGGGCTCGCGATGCCACGGTGCAAACCCGCCTGATAGCGGCCGGAGAAGCCTATACCGGCTTTGGTGGCGACGGTCAGTTGCACCCGGATGCCATCGACCCGAACCTGCGCTACATCGCCCTGCTGGCGGCGGTGGAAGCCCACGGCAAGCCCTTTGCCGAGCTGTTGTGGCGGCATTTCCAGGCCTCCGACAACGCCCTGCTGCGGGAGTACCTGCTCGGTGCCATGGCCTGGAGCATCGACCCGGAAGTGGCTGCCGGCCTGCGCGAGCGCATCCTCTCTCCCGCGCTGCGCGACAACGAGATCTTCGACATTCTCGAAGGCCAGATGGCCCGCGCCGAAACCCGCGACGCCCTGTTCGACTGGTTCAGCGCCAATCTCGACGCGGTGCTGGGGCGGGTGGACAGCTGGCGCGAGGGGCAACTGCCGGCCTACTTCGACGATTTCTGCTCGGAGCGGGACGCCGGGCGGGTCGAGGCCCTGTTCAGCCCCATCATCGACCAGCTGGAATCCGGCCCGCGTTATCTGGCCAATAGCCTGGAAACCATTCGACTCTGCGCCGCCTTTGCCGCACGATACCAGCGCGGGGAGTAGCACAGAAATTACCGCCAGCACGGCGATGGTCTGTCGCGCTGGTCAGGCGCCGCGCAAACCCGCAGGTTTTCCGATGGCTGACAGCAACGGGGCGGCGTGGGGTGCAAACCTTCAATCTCACCTTTCAGGGAAAGATCAGGCCCGGCTACGACCCGGTCCTGGTGCGACCCCGGCTTGCCGAAATTCTGGATATTGACGACGACGCCACGCTGACCGCGGCTTTCAGCGGCCTGACCGTCACCCTGCGCCGCAACCTCGATCACAAGACCGCCCACGCCCTCTGGAAACGCCTCCACCGCGCCGGCGCGGCGGCGCAACTCGAGAGAATGGGCCAGGGAAGCGCCAGGCACAGCGGAAAATCCAGGCGCAAGGGCCGTGCCGCCCGGCGCCCGGCGACGCGCACGGTGCAACAGGCGACGCCGCGCAGTGAAGCGGCACCACCTGCGGCCCAGTCAAGCGCCGTCCCTGCCACACGCCCGGCTGCCAGCGCCACCGCGGAGCCCAAGGCCCGCCCCGCAACAGAATCGAGCGCTGGTGCTACTGCACCCGACGCACCGTCCTCCACCCGGGCCAGTAACTCCCCCCATCCCTACGGCAAGGCCCCCTATCGGGTCACCCGCGAACTGCGCGAGCGCCCCCAGCACGCCGCCGAGCTGGCCCGCCGCTACCTGGCCACCGCCTGCCTGGCCATCTCCGCCCTGCTGCTGATGGATACCCTGCGCGGCGGCTCGGCACCCTTGCCGCCACCGACCGGGGCCAGCCTGCTGGCACCCCTGCCCGAGGGCGGCCTGGCACTGCTGGTGGAGGGCGAACTGCTGCTGCACGATCGCGCCGGCGTCGGCAGTGGACGCATTGCCCTGACGGAGCTGGGACTGGCCTCGCTGGACACCCTGGTATCGGCCCGCGACGGGAAATCCCTGTTTGCCGTCGGCACCGCGCCGGCGCAAGACCGCGCCTCCGGTCCCGGCCCCAACGGACAAGCCAGTGCAGCCGAAGGGGACGGCCTCGCCAACGACGGGCCTGCCGGAGCGAGCATGACCGGCCTGTGGCGCTGCCGCCTGGCGCCACCGGAATGCCTCCCCCACGGCCCCCGGTCGCCACCACCGGCCGCGCTGGCCGTACATGAATTCGGCGGCGTCACGCTGCAGGCACTGCCCGCGGACAATCACCTGCGCAAGCTGGATGGCGAGGGCGCGCTACTCGCCGAAGCCCGCCACACCCTCAGCACCCGGCCCACCCTGCTGCTCAGGGACGGGCTGCTGTTCATCGACAGCAGCGAGGGCCCGGCCCTGCAGGTGCTGCGCTACGAGAACCAGGCCCTGGGCCGGCAACTGGATGAAATCCTGCTGCTGGCGCCCCCGGCCCTGGAGGCCGGCCGCGAACGGGTGGCCGGCTTCGCCCGCGGAGAGGGCAAGTGGTGGGTACTACTGGCCCACCCCGGGACTGGCGACAGCGGACTGTATCAGTTTGACGAACAGTGGGGCTTCGAGCGCGAACTGCCCATGCCGGCGGGATTCCAGCCGCGGCAATTGCAAACCTGGGGCCATAAGTTGCTGGTGCTGGACCCCGACCGCCCGGAGCTGCTGCGTTTCAACGCCGACGGCCAGGCGGAGATGCCCCTGCGCTCCAACCTGCTGGCCGACGAGATTGCACAGCGCCAGCAGGCCCTGCGCCACCACGACCTGGTCTCGCGCCTGTTGCTGGGCCTGTGCGCCATTGCTCTCGTCGCCTGCACCGCCATGGCCTGCCTGCACCTGCTGCGCTACCACGCCTTCCGCAGCCGCCGCGCGCAGCAGGGCGCCCAACCCATGGACGCCACCGCCCACCAGGCCACCTGGATCACGCGGCCGGCCCGGCGCCTCCCCCGGCTGCGCCGCCTCACTCAGGGCTACCTCGGGCTGTCCTGCCTGCTGCTGCTGATCGCGGTCATCTGCCGGGTGGAATTCAGCACTCTGCTGGCGCTGCTGCTACTGCTGAGCGGCCCCGGGATTGGACTGTGGTCCTACCTGCGCAGCGACAGCGGTCACATCGCCGCCCTCGGCAAACGCCTGCTGCTGGTCGACCACCGCAATAGCTACCATATCGCCAGCGAGGGGCGCATCGGCTACCGCGGCTGGTTCCTGGCCATCGACGACATTCTGGTCCATGCTGGCCCGGGGCTGCTGCCGGCCTTCGAACCCGGGGAGCTGGAGGCGCATATCGTGCCGCTGACCGCCAATGGCGTCAGGCTGACCCGCTGCCAGCTGCTGGCACTGATGGTGGAGAACCGGCACCCGCTGGTGGTGGCGGCAGGCTTGTCGCTACTGGGGCTACTGGCGGCGCTGGCGGTGCAACTGGCCTGGCTCTGAGTGCCTGGCAGACACCATCGCCCGCCCGGTCACACTCATCACCGACGCGATGCGTCGCTTCCGGTGGTGATCCCAACGAGCGCGTGGCCAACCGACTTCCCAGCGGTACTGGCGGTCGCAGTTCTGCTCGTCCAGCCAGATCTTGATGCGGCGGGCGTGGAAAATTTCACCCGCCGCCAATCCGCTACTGCAAGGGCATGTAGGAGAATTTCTGCCCACCCAGGGCCGCCTCGAACATCAGCCCCCCCTTGGCGATGGTGAAAATAGCCATGCCCTTGCGGTAACCGGCGTGGATGTTATCGGCGTTGTTGGTGCCACCACTGATGCCGGCCGAACTACCGCCGCCGGTGCTGGCCTCGGCGGTGAGACCAGCGGTGATGGTCACCGCCGTGGCCTGCGCGCCGAACTCGAAATTGCCAGAGGTAAACTCCTCGAAGGCCGACTGATCCTTGAAGAAGATAACCTGGCTGTAAGCCTGCCCGCCGATCTGCAGGCCCACGGTGATCTGGGTCATCTTGGAGTCACCGACATGCTGGCCCTGGGCGTAAACCCGGCCATCGCCGTGGGCGCCACCGACCCCGATGCCGGCCTTGCCGATGGTGGGAAACAGGGCATAGCCATAGGCCGTCTCAAAGAGCCTGCCACTCTCTCCGGCGCGCTGGAACGATTCAAGGGCCTTGCTGTAGCTGTCGCTTTCGGCAAATGCGAGCTGGCCACAGACGGTCATCGTCAGCAATACGACAAAAGATGCCATCAACTTTTTCATGGTGTGAACCTCACTGTCAGAAACCATCAATTAGACGCGCGCGGGGGAGACCGCGGCGCCCCGTCAGACCACGGACATTGTGTGAGGCGGAGCGCGCCTGGTCAAGCTGTCTTGGAGGCGCTGAACCTGCCAAAGGCAACGCTTGCCGGCTCCGCCTGCCCCGGCTCAATACTTGTCGAGAAAGGAGAGATGATGCCGCGCGGTTTCGCCGGGCTTCTCGATCATGGGCACATGGCCAACATCCTCGAAGATCACCAGTTCGCTGCCAGGGATATTCTCGTGCAGGACCAGCGCACAACTGACATCGATCAGCCGGTCGTGGCGCCCCCAGATGATCTGGACAGGCATTGCCAGCTGCGGCAACCGGTCGTTGAGCATGCCGCCGTGCCGGGCGCTGATGATCTGCTGGAAGATCTGGTCCAGCAGTTTTTCATGCTCCTTGAAGCGGACGAACAACACTGCCTTGAAGCGCCCCGGAAGCCACCGCGGCTTGTAGGCCACCAGCGTGAACAGGCGGCCGACATCCGCCGGCGTGCGCACCGCAAGGGGATTGCCACCCGGGTCCACGGCAATCATCTGTTCCAGTTCACTTTCATCCCGACCGGCGACGCCCGCGCTGTTGAACAGGGTCAGGCTGAGCAGGCGCTCAGGGTAGTCCAGGGCGAACTGCAGCGCGATGAAACCGCCCATGGAATTGCCACCGAGGTGGCACCTGTCGACCCCGATGGCGTCGAGAAAGTCCCGCACCCGCGCCGCCTGGGTGGTAACGCTGTAATCCTCCCCCATACTGCGATCATTTTCGCCAAAACCCGGCAAATCGGGTGTTATCAGCCGGTAGTGTTCCGTCAGGAACGGAGCGTAGTAAGTCCAGTTGTCCTTGTCGCCACCAAAACCGTGGATCAGCACCACCGGGGTACCCTGGGGATCGCCTCCCTCCAGGTAGGGCCATTCGATGGCACCCACCCTGATCCGCTGCTCCCGCATACCACCGCGGCGGCGGGCCAGCCGCACGCCCGCGTCCATCAGCCAGGCCGGAAAGGCCAGGTACAGCAACACCGCCAGGCCAACAAGGACGAGAACCACCAATAGCAGGGTATTCATGGTGCGAAAGCTCCTTTTTTATCTATGCGCACGATATGGGCGAAGCCGAGTATAGCCGGCAAGCTATCAGAATCGAAACCGCCCTACCCGGTATTGCGCATGCCGGCGGCAATCCCGGCGAAGGTCACCATGATGGCCTGTTCCAGCAGGGGTTCGGGCTGCGCCCCGGCGCGCTGGCGCTGCAGCAGTTCCGCCTGCAACACGTTGAGGGGGTCGGTGTAGATATTGCGCAGGTGGATGGACTGGCGCAGCCAGGGGGAGTCCTCCAGCGGCGCGCCGACGCCGTTGAGGGCCAGCACGGTGGCGGTATCGCTGACGAGCTGGGCGCGCAGGGCATCGCCAATCCGGCGCAGCTTCGCGGGTACCAGGCAGTCGTCGTAGTGTGCTGAGAGGCCGGCGTCGGTCTTGGCGAAGACCATTTCCAGCATGGACAGGCGGGTGGCGAAAAAGGGCCAGTTGGCCGCCATCTCCTGCAGCCGCTCGCGCTGGCCGCGGTCGATGGCGGCTTGCAGCGCCTGTCCGGCCCCCAGCCAGGCCGGCAGCATCAGCCGGTTCTGGGACCAGGCGAAGATCCAGGGGATGGCGCGCAGGCTTTCGATACCGCCACCGCCGGCCCGCCGGGCCGGGCGCGAGCCCAGCGGCAGGCCCGCCAGTTCCTGCTCCGGGGTGGCGTAGCGGAAGTAGGGAACAAATTCCGGTTCGCCGCGAATCACCGCCCGGTAGGCCTCGCAGGATTCCGCCGCCAGCGCCTCCATGATCTCGCGCCACTCGGGCCTGGGCGCCGGCGGCGTGGACAGGTTGGCGCGGCAGATGGCGGTGGTGTACAGGGCCAGGGTTTTCACCGCCAGCGAGGTCCAGCCCAGCTTGGCGCGAATCATTTCGCCCTGCTCGGTGACGCGCAGGCCGTGGGCCAGTGAGCCCGGCGGCTGGGACAGCAGGGCCGCGTGGGCCGGCGCCCCGCCGCGGCCGATGGTGCCGCCGCGGCCGTGAAACAGGGTGAGCCTGACGTCGTAGTCGGCGCACAGGGCCAGCAGGTCTTCCTGGGCGCGGTACTGGGCCCAGGAGGCGGCCAGCACGCCGGCGTCCTTGGCGGAGTCGGAGTAGCCGATCATCACCATCAGGCGCCCGTCGATATGGCCACGATACCAGGCGTTGGACAGCAGGCTGTCGATTACCGAGCGCGCCCGGGACAGGTCGTCCAGGGTCTCGAACAACGGCGCCACCGGCAGGTCAAAGGGGCAGCCGGTCTCCCGCAACAGCAGGTGCACCGCCAGAATGTCCGAAGCCTGACGCGCCATGGAAATGATGTAGGCGCCAAGCGCCGCTTCCGGCTGGCGCGCCACCACCTCACAGGTGGCCAGCACTTCGGCGGCATCCGCCGAGGGTTGCCAGCGCGGGGGAATCAGTGGCCGGCGGGAGGCCAGCTCCCGCAGCAGGAAGGCACAGCGGGCGGATTCGTCCCAGGTCGCGTAGTCCCCCAGGCCCAGGTAGCGGGTCAGCTCCGACAGCACCTCGGTATGGCGGGCGCTGTCCTGGCGGATGTCGTGACGCAGCAGGTGAACACCGACGCAGCGCACCCGGCGCAGCACGTCCAGGGAGCCGGCGTTGGCGAAGCTGTCCAAGCCACAGGCGAGCATGGAGTCG
>JBKDZQ010000293.1:0-3529 GCA_047971325.1 Parahaliea sp. | reverse complement strand
CCTTGCGCGACTACCAAATTCTGCCCACCGCGACGCTGGCGCTGGCCCGGTGGGCGCTGCCCACTGCGGAACTGGTCGCCGGCATTGCCCTGTTGACACCGCTGACACGGGCCTTTGGCGCGCTGCTCGGGACTGCCTTGTTGCTTGCTTACGCTCTGGCGATGGCCGCCAATCTGGCACGGGGCCGCGCCAACATCGACTGCGGATGCGCAGTGGGCCGGCGGCGGACACTGAGCTGGTGGCTGGTGCTGCGCAACACGGTACTGGCCACCCTGTCCGTGGCGCTTTTGCTGCCCCTGGGTATTCGTGAGATGCCGTGGGTGGAGGCGCTGCTGGCCTTGCTGGTGGCGGGTTTTGTCGGGCTGATGTGGGTCCTGCTGCCCATGCTCAAGCACAATCGTGTTTCCCTTATAAGTGGAGTGAAATCATGACCTTGATAATGACCGCGCTGGTTCTGTCCTGGGTTGCCATTGTGCTGCTCGCGCTGGTCGCGATGGCATTGACCCGGCAAATCGGATTGTTGCATGAGCGGGTCGCCCCGGCGGGCGCGCTGTCGATCGAGAAGCGCAATCTGCGCAGCGCAGAGGCCGCCCCCGAATTCCACCTGAGCACCGTGGACGGCTCGAGTATCCAGATTGGCGGCAGTCACCGTGACGGACGCAGCACACTGCTGTTCTTTCTCTCCGATACATGCCCTGTCTGCAAGATACTGCTGCCGGTGCTCAAGGCGCTGCGGGAAGAAGAGGCGAGCTGGCTCGACATCGTGCTCGCCAGCGATGGCGATGCCGCAGTGCACCGGGAGTTTATTCGCAGGCAGGCACTGGAGCGCTTCCCCTACCTGCTGTCGGAGCCACTGGGTCGTGCCTACGAGATCTCCAAACTGCCCTACGGCGTACTCATCGACAAGGACGGCACTTTGCTGACGCACGGCTTGGTCAACAACCGCGAGCACCTGGAGAGCCTGCTGGAAGCGCGGCGCCTCGGGGTGGCCAGCATTCAGGAATATGCCGCGCGGGATGCCGCCTAGGAGACTGCCATGATGGATGACAAAAAATTCGACAAGTGGTTTGAAGGCCGGGCCCGGAGCCTGGCCCGCAGGGCTTCGCGCCGCAGTGTATTGCGCGGGCTCGGCACCGTGTTGCTGGGCGCCAGTGCCTATCCCCTGTTGCCGGTGTGGCGCAACAGCGCCCAGGCGGCGGAGGCCGGAGCCGACCCTGGTGACCCCCGGGATTGCAGTTACTGGCGCTACTGTGCCATCGATGGCTTCCTGTGCAGCTGCTGCGGCGGGTCGGTCAATACCTGCCCACCCGGCACAGTGATGTCACCGGTGACCTGGATCGGCACTTGCCGCAATCCCGCGGATGGCAAGAACTATATCATTTCGTACAACGATTGCTGCGGCCGCAGCGCCTGCGGGCGTTGCCAGTGCATGCGCAACGAGGGGGATACACCGGCTTACCTGCCGGCCACTTCAAACAACATCAACTGGTGCGCGGGAAGTCCGGCAGATGTAGTTTACAACTGCTCCACCGCTATTATAGTGGGCGTGAAAGACGAAGACTGATATGCCCGTGCCTCTCTCCCCGCGCTTCTTGTTACTGCTCCTGGCCAGCGCTGCCACTTTTGCCAGTGACACCACGGATCGCAACCACTATATGCTGCACTGTCAGGGTTGCCACACGCCGGACGGGCGTGGCGCAGAAGGAAAAGTACCGAATCTGAACGGATTCATGGGCTATTTCCTGAGTGTGGAAGGTGGACGTGAATTTCTCATTCAGGTGCCCGGTGCGGCGCAATCGGCCCTGTCCGATGAGGCGCTGGCAGCGGTGACCAACTGGATGCTGGTGAATTTCAGTCGCTGGCAACTGCCGGCACAGTTCAGGCCCTATTCGGCCGCCGAGGTGGGCGCGCTGCGCAAGGAGGTTCCGCTCAATGTGGCGGACACTCGCCGAGCGCTGGTGGAGGGCATGCGTGAGAAAGGTCTGGTCATAGAAGATTAGCCTTTCCCTGGCGTGCTTCGGCGCGATAGGCGGCAGGTGTAATACCCGTAACGCGCCTGAATGCCCGGACAAAGGCACTGGCCTCCGAGAAGCCGAGCTTGCCGGCGATAAGGGTGACAGGAGCGTCGGACTCCGCCAGGGCTTTTTTCGCGGTACTGATTCTGATTTCATCGCGCAGCTTCTGGTAACTGCTACCTTCCCTTGCCAGCCTGCGATTGAGGGTGCGGGGCGTCAGGTTCAGCTTTCTGGCGAGCGACTCCATGCCGCCATCAGAATGCTCCAGCGAGGTGGCAATCAGAAAGCGAACCCGGCCGAGAAAACTCTGCTGCCTTTCCCACTGGCCCAGCATCCAGTCGGCCTGGGTTCTGAGAATTTCCAGAAGCTTGGGATCGCTGCCCGCGAGAGGAATGTGCAGCAGATCCCGTTTGAAGGCCGCATAGTTCTGCTGCTGCTTAAACAGGCAATTGCAGCCAAACTCCTCGCGATATCTGTCAATCGAAGGCACCAGATCGTGTCTGAACGAGATCTCCAGTGGCCTGATGCTTTCGCCCAGCTTCAGCCGCAATAATCTGAGCAGGGACGCCAGGGTGAACTCCACATCGAGACGCACGCCGTCGCAATCCGGTCGGTATATTTCCCACTGTAATTCCACACGGTTACCGGAGGCAAGCAGGGTATAGGCCATGCCGCGCATGAAGATCATCTGGTAGCGGACCACGGTTTCAAACAGCGAGCCGACGGTGGGGGAGTGATTGATCATGTAGCCGTAGATACCCAGGGAGGGTGGTTGCAGTTGGGTCGCAATATCCAGGCTGAGATGGGGTTGATCGAGGCGGCTGCTGGCCCAGGCAAAAAGTGCCAGGTAGTCATCAATCGGGAGAAAGTCTCCCCTGGATTTTCCGTTTTTGCCGTGTGTCCATTCGGCCATCTCGTCGGGGTGTATGCCTTGCCTGAGCAGGTAACTGAGCAGCCATTCCGCGTCCAGACCCCAATCCGGATGTTTCAACGTTCCAGGCATTGGCGATTCCTCCTTCCTGCAGAATGTCCGTGAAGGTCAAACACATGTCGATCGATGTCAATAGCCTGGCTCGTTCGAGCCATAGCATTCAGTGTTCATGAGGCGATGAATAACTATTCCATAGTCATCGCCCCGGAAGCCGCGAGGGTTTTCAGGAAACCATAGCACTGCAACAGTGTGCGTTCGCCTAACGGTGAAAATAAGTCCATGTCGTGGGGCCAGCCTTCAATGCGGTCGTAGATGAAAGGTACCTGGGCGTCCCCCAGCTTCTCCGACAGCTTGTCGGAATGCCACACGGGTACCGAGGTGTCCAGAGTGCCGTGAATGAGCAGTACCGGCGGGTCGTTTTTGTCGACGTGGGTAATCGTCGAGGCTTCACGGTATGCCTGTGTGATTTGCATCCAAAATTGACCCACTAACCCCCCGGATTTGCATCGAATTTTGACCCACGTATAACCCTTCCCTGTTGAGGTTTCAGCAGGGGGACAAGGAGTGATAGACGTGGCTTTAG
>JBKDZQ010000292.1:0-6189 GCA_047971325.1 Parahaliea sp. | reverse complement strand
AAGGCCACCACCGTACACACGATGTTGATCAGGATGAGTTTGTTCTGAATGCTGAGTGATTTGAACATTTCAGAACCTAGTTCAGTTTTCTCGCCAGACGCATCAGCTTGGAACTCAGCTTGTATTCCGCTTTCTGTATGACTTCCTCATTCAATGCTATGCGCAGCTTGAGATTTCGCACGAAGAACTGGATGGCGTCTCCGCCCTGAAATGCGTCACTCCTGTTACTGATGAGCAGAACACCCGGACCGGCTGATGCGCGCACACTGGCGACTTCTTCCTCGCTCAGCCCCTGGTCGAGAAAAACCAGCTGGCAATCGCCGGAACCGTGTTCCAGTCCGGCAACTTTCAGTTTGCGCCCATCTGCGAGGTCCACGTTTTGCAGTCCATCGGCGTAGCCATATAGCGGTGAAAGCTCGCCTACGCACAGTCGAACGTCCTGCGTGTTGTCTGGCCAGGTAACGAATTTGGCAATGTTGACCAGGTAGGCGGTTTGCAGGCGCCATTCCTGCTCGTCTGCCAGCGCCATCGGTGCCGGCAGTTGCAGCACCAGTGATACCAGGGCCAGTGCGCCGGCCCCCAGGGCCCGTTCGTGGATGCCCGTTGGTTTTGGCAGTCTGGATTGGCGGACGCGCTTTATCATTTTTTCAGTGGCCCGAGTTCGGTCGGTGATGGCCGCTCAGTGCGTCCAGTCGTACTCCAGGCTCAACAGGAACTCCCGGCCGGTCACCCGGTAGGATTGCCCGACCAGGGTTTCGATGGGTTGTGCATCGGTTAGATTGCGCCCCCGCAGCATCAGTGTCAGGGGGCGCTTGCCACCGGAATCCTTGAAGGGCAGGCGATACTGCAGCGAAACGTTCAGGTAGGTATAGCCTTCCAGTTTGGCCACCGGCTTGCCGGAGACTTCGTACCAGAAGCTTGGAGCACGATAGCTGTCGCGCCAGTTCAGTTCCAGGGTGGCTGTGAGGGAATCCACCGGATGATAGGTCAGGACACCATTGATTTTGTGCCTTGGCGAATAGGTGAAAGCCAGCTGCCTGCCGCCGCTGTCCACGCCGTCCCCGCGGCGTTCGTTGGTCTGGTAGGACCAGTTGATGAACCCGCTCAGGTCGCCCCGGGGCCGCACTCGCAGTTCCGCTTCAAAACCCGATATCCTCGCATCATTGGGGTGATTCTCAAAGCCGATATACTGGGGTGCCGGCGGAGGTATGTTGGCATTCGGGTAGGCCACGGTGATCGGATCCCTTACCTGGTTCTGGTAGAGGTCGAGTCTGCTACTGAGGCGGGAAGAGAACTCGTAACCCAGACCCAGCTCGAAACTCTCGATTTTTTCCGGTTGCAGACCCAGGTTGGGTAAAAAATAAGCCACTGGGAATGTATCCACCCCGGGTGCTCTGACCGTAAGAAAGGAAGAAGCCTGATATCTCTCGGTAAACGACGGGTAGCGCGCCGCCCGGTTCCAGCTGGCGCGCAGGGTGAGTTTTTCAGTCGGGTGGCCGACCAGTGCAAGGCGGGGGAACACCTCGTTGTCGAACAGGTAGGGCGATGTTCTGGCGTTGTAGCGGACCCCAGCGATCATTTTCAGCTTGTCATCGAGGAAGGAGAAAGTGCCCTGTACATAGGCAGCCTCCTTGCGATAGGCCATCACCGGATCAGCATCTTCCCCGTTGGTGACGTACTGGGAGCCTACGAATTCGTCCTTGTGGTCGCCGGTGTCCAGCTTGCGCGTTTCCAGGCCGAACAACAGGTCCATGTTATCGGCGGCGGCCCAGCCGAATTCACCACTGAACATGGCCTGGTAGCCGTGATCATCCGACCGGGTGAGTTGGGAATCCATGCCGGCAGCGTGGCAGCTTGCACATTTGCTGCCGTTGCGGTTTGCGTAGGAGGCGTTGACCTTGGCTGTCCAGCGATCATCCTCCGACGCGGTCTTGTATTCCAGGCCGTAGATGTTGATATCCTGCTCAATGTTGTTTCCACTGAAAAACTCCGCACCCGGCGGAAAGGACTGCTGGGGATCGTTCACCGGCTCCGAGTAACCGTTGAAAGTGTCCTCGCGGCGGTAATAGGTGAGCTGCAGGCCCCGCCATTTGCCTTTCAGGAAGAAGTCGGTTCCCGTGGCGGCACCGGCGTGGTTGAGCCAGAGCTCCGTGGGAAGACGGTTTTTTTCGTGGCGCAGGGAGATATAGACAGAGGCGTCCTCCGACAGTTTCGAACCGTGGCTGATGCCGAATGTGGTACGGTCTCTGTCTCCCGCGTGGACCGACAATGTGGTCTGGCGAAACTCGTCGCCAGACAGGGTAACGATGTTGATAATACCGTTAAAGGCGTTCTCCCCGTAGAGTGCCGAGCCGGAGCCGCGGATGATTTCCAGATGTTTTACATTGTCTATGTTGAAAAAATCGAAGCCCGGGTGCTGTGGGAACCCCCCCTTGTTCCAGGAGATATAGGGAACGCCGTCGATCAACAGCAATACTTTGCTGGTGAAGGGGTTTGAGCCAAAGCTGCGGATATCGATGGTCTGAACCATGGGGTTCCAGCGCACATTCACCCCCGGTACCAGTCTCAGCAGGTCGGGAATGGTACGTGCCGAGGAGCGCTGTATCTGATCGAAGGTGATCAGCGAGAGAGCGCCCGGGGTATGGGACAGTGGCATTGCGTACTTGGTGGGGGTAATTACCTGGTAGTTGGCCAGCTCCTCCAGGTCGAGGGTGACAACTTTTTCCGTCAGTTCATCATCTGCACGTACCGCAGCCGGTCCCGCGACGAGTAACGTACACAGTAAAATGAAACTGATACACTTGCAGGTCATTTCCCTTGCCCCCATTGTGCTTGGCTATCAGTTGGCCGGATCCGCCCGACAGTGAACGTAATGCACCTGGCGAGGATCCCGCCTGTTTTTTTGGTTTGTTGTCGAAATTCAGGCTGCGGCCAAAGCTACGATCGATTAGACTAATTAATATTCCGGTCGGTGGCCTATTCATGCTTGCCCCGATCCCTGAACTGCAATGCCAAGCCCGCCAAAGTGCAAAGAAGAGCCCTGTACGTCCTTGTTCCTGATGGCGATCCACCTTTGTGCGCCTACCTTAACGACAGGGGGGCATTGAAATCCAGAATTAGTTGTATAAATAGTGACTCAATCGTGATTGTGCTGGCTTGGAGTCCTGCTGCAAGCTTATGCCCTGTGCTGTGCGCTCAGGACGCGCGCGGCTGGCCGTCGGCGTCGAAGGCGGCGAGACCTTGGATATACGCCAGCACACCGGCGCAACGGGCCCGGTACTTGAGGTTTTCGCCGCGGTCCCGGTAGTAGAGCGTGGCCTTGACGCTGTAGCGCAGCAGCATGAACCAGGGGCTCCTGCGGCCGCGGTCCAGCCCGTGCTTGTTCAGGTAGTAGCAGCTGGACCAGCCGACATGCCACTGCTTCAGGTAGGCGATGCGCTCGGAGCTGCCGGATGAGGTGCCCTTGTCGTGCCGGAGGTAGTGGTCGCTGTCCTGAAGAATCCGGCTGCCGGCCTGCCGTGCCCGCCGACACAGGTCCTTTTCTTCGTAGTAGAGAAACAGCTGTTCATCAAACCAGCCGATCCCCCGCATTTGCTCCTGGTCAAACAGCATTGCCGCGCCCAGCACCTCGTCGCATTCCAGCATGCCTGTGCTGGTCTTTTCCTCCGGGCGGGTCGCCGGGGCGACAATGGCCGCTGGTGGATGTTGGCCCCGGGCATGCTCCACAAATCCGGTGATGTCTGCCTCACTGGCGATAATGTCGGGGTTGAGCAGCAGGGCGTAGCGGGTCTGTAGCTTGCCAAGAACAACATTGGCCGCACGACCGTAGCCCTCGTTGCGTGGCAGCAAGACCAGTTTGTCGGCTGGGAAATGCTGGCGCAGCAACGTGATGGTATCGCCAGCGCTGTTGTTGTCGACCACCAGACTCCGCCAGCGACGGGAATGCAGCACCTCACTGAGGTTGTCGACGATGAGCTGTGCACTGTTGTAGCAGATGATCACAACCGTCAGGTCGAGTTCCGCGTCCTGTTTCGGCAATATCGATGTTGGGGGCATGTGTGTGTCGCGCGTCCTAGGCGCCGTGCTCGGCGGTGCGTGGCTAAGTGGATAGGGCCGGCAGTCGGTACCGACCGTATCCGCCTCACTGCTGCGAGCTTATTATGCCCTGTGTCCAACCATATTGCTTCCTTGATTCGCTATCCCGGGAGGCTGATTTGTCGCGAGCCCGCACTACAGGGCGCTGGCGACTTCTGCCTTGCGAATCAACTGTACCAGTTCGGCGCGATAACCGTAGGGGTCGTCGCCGCGATTGGCCTGGGCGAGGGCCAGGGCATCGGCATAGCGCCAGTCGCCGGTATATTTGCCACCGCGCAGCAGTTCGGCGAAACCCGCCACCGCTGCGGCGAAGCGTGCCTCGCGCTGCTCTTTGGCATTGGCGCTGTCTCCGATGACAATCGGCAGGCTGAGCCGGTGCGACTGGCCCTCAGCCGGCAACTTGTAGCGGAGTTTGACAAAGCCGTACTCGTGCTCCCGGTCATGCTGGCCGGTGTTGGAGTTGGTGGTGCCTGCCCCATAGCGCGATGGTGTGTAGACGCCGCTGTCGCTGCCGGTCGGGGTGATTTCGTAGAGGGCGGTCACGCTGTGCCCGGCGCCGATATCGCCCGCGTCCACGGCGTCGTTGTTGAAGTCTTCCCCGGCCAGCAGGCGGGTTTCGTAACCCAGCAGGCGGTATTCACTGACGGTGCCAGGGTTGAATTCCACCTGGATTTTAACATCTTTGGCAATGGGGAACAGGGCCGAGGTGGCCTCGTGTACCAGCGTCTTCTGCGCCTCCCCAAGGGTGTCGATATAGGCGGCAATACCGTTGCCATTCTGGGCCAGCGCCTGCATCAGAGCGTCATGGTAGTTGCCCTGGCCGAAGCCGAGTACCGACAGGTAGATGCCTGATTCGCGCTTGCGCTCGACAAGGCCCTGCAATTCCTCGCGATTGTCGATGCCGACATTGAAGTCGCCATCGGTGGCGAGAATGACGCGGTTCACCCCGTCCTTCACAAATCCCGAGGCGGCCACTTGATAGGCGAGCTGGATGCCATCGGCACCGGCGGTGGAGCCCCCCGCCTGCACTCGGGCCAGGGCATCAAGGATTTTCTGCCTGTCCTTCACCGGGGTGGGTTCCAGTACTGTACCCGCAGCGCCAGCGTAGACCACGATTGCGACGGTGTCCTGTGGCCGCAGGCGCGACAACAGCAGGCCCATGGACTGTTTGACCAGGGGCAGCTTGTCGGGGCTGTTCATGGAGCCGGAGACATCGAGCAGGAACACGAGGTTGGAGCGTGGCTGTTCGCCCTGCAACTGGTAACCCTGGATGCCGATGCGCAGCAGTTTGTTGCCCGCTTTCCAGGGGGAGTCCAGTACCGCGATACTGGTGCTGAAGGGCTCGCCAGAGTCGGCCGGAGCGGGGTAATCGTAGGGGAAATAGTTGATCATCTCTTCCACCCGCACGGCGGCCTTCTGGGGCAGTACACCCTGGTTCAGTTGCCGGCGCACGAAGCTGTAGGCGGCGGTATCGACATCGATGGAGAAGGTCGATACCGGTTCCTCGCCGACCCGTTTGATCGGGTTGGCTGTGACGGATGCAAAGCGGTCGCGGCCGGTTTCGCGATACGCCTGGTCGGGCATTGGCTCCGTTGCTGCTGCCGGCACTGCCGCGCCCCATCCACCGTCGTACCTTGCCTGGCGCTCCCGCTGTGCTGTCGTCGCTTCGCTCATCACCTGGCGGTGCTGGTAATTGGCGACCATAGCCTCTTGCTTGCGCTTGGCAAGGACATTCCCAGATTGGGATTGCATGGCTCTGGACGGAGCCTCACCGCTACTATTTTGCGTCACTGCGGAGGCAACTTCAGTATCTGCTGCCCGCACCGATTCGGCGGTGCTGCCGCTAGCCGGTCCTCCTGCTTCGGCCCTCTGGCTGACCGGCGCGGTGGTGGCCGTTTCCCCAAAGGTGTCCGCCGGCAGATTGGCGGGCGATTCCGGATTGCCCTGCCAGCTTGTCTGCACAGTGATGAATACGCCCAGGACCAGCACTGCGGCGCTGGCCAGGCCGCTGAAGAACCAGCGCCTGGAGTAGGAGGCTGAAGGGTGGGTGAGTGCGGAAAATATGGCCATGATCGTGCTCCCGAGTGATTGATG
>JBKDZQ010000291.1:0-3449 GCA_047971325.1 Parahaliea sp. | reverse complement strand
AGACAGTCTGCGCTACCTCTACCGGGAGCTTGGGGAAGCGATGAAGCGCGAGTTTGGCGACTGGCAGGCCGCGGTGTTCACTTCCGACCTGGAGCTGGGCCGGGCCATCGGCCTGCGCAGCCATCGCCAGTACCGTCTGTACAACGGCGCCATACCGTCCTCCCTGCTGCTGTTCGAGCTGGCCGGCAATCGCCTGCGGGAGGAAAGCGCGGCTTCGACCCCTTCTTCGAGGCCGGCGGAGGCCGCACCCGTCGCGCCGGCTGAATTGGGAGAGGGGGCAGCCATGTTCGCCAATCGCCTGCGCAAGAACCGCCGGCGCCTGGCGCCCTGGTTGCGCCGGGAGGGTATCGAATGCTACCGGCTGTACGATGCGGATATGCCGGAGTACGCGGTGGCGGTGGATATCTACGGCGCTCGGGTGCATGTGGCCGAATACCAGGCGCCCCGGGGCGTTGATCCGCAGGCCGCTGCGCGGCGACTGGAGGAGGTGATGCAGGCCCTGCCCCAGGCCCTGGACCTGTCCGGTGGGGAGATCGCCTGCAAAGTACGCCAGCGCCAGCGTGGCGGCGACCAATATGCCCGGCAGGATGCGCGGGGAGAGCTGCTGAGTGTGCGCGAGGGCCAGGCGCGGCTGCTGGTGAACCTGCATGACTATCTCGATACCGGCCTGTTTCTGGATCACCGTCCCCTGCGCCGGCGCATTGCCGCCGAGGCCCGGGGCCGCGACTTCCTCAACCTGTTCTGCTACACCGGCGCCGCCTCGGTGCACGCCGCCCTGGGTGGGGCACGTTCCACCACCAGTGTCGACCTGTCCAACACCTACCTCGGCTGGCTGCGCAAGAACTTGGCCCATAACGGCCTGGGGGAGGCCCACAACACCGTGGTGCGCGCCGATTGCCTGGCCTGGCTGGACCAGCCCGGGGCAGAGTTCGACCTGATCATGCTGGACCCACCGTCCTTTTCCAATTCCAAGGCGATGCAGGACAGCTTCGACGTGCAGCGGGATCACCCGGCCCTGGTGCGGGCCGCCATGGCCCGCCTGCGCCCCGGCGGGCAGCTCTATTTTTCCAACAACCGGCGGGGGTTCAAGCTCGATCTGTCACTGGCGGAGGCCTTTGACTGCCAGGACATCACTGCCCAGACCCTTGATCCGGACTTTGCCCGCAACGCCAGAATCCACGTATGTCATGCCTTGCGCCACCGGGTCGGCAGATGAACAGGGACTCGTTCCAAAAGAGTTGTAAAAAACTCGGGAAAACAACTATCCACAGTTGACAACGGGGTGGATAGCATTTCTTTTGACGCCGGGTACTTTGTTAAGTGCTTCGCACAAGCCAGTGAAAAAAAAGGAAATAATGCTGGACTTTGTGATCCCGGGCACATTTGTGCAAGTGTCTGCTTGCCGCTGGGAGTCGGGCTTGTCATCGACTGTCCCCATGCTTATCCACAGGTCGGTCTGTGGATAAGTGGCTCGGCGGGGCTGCCGGACGGAGCCTGGCTGGCCGCGGTGGGCATGACATCGCCTCCCCGATATGGTGAAATCGCGGCTTCCGCCCATTCGGCGACGGCCCGGGAGCTGATCAGGCGATGGTGAGCGATGGCAGCGACGCCGTAAAAACCCTGTTGATTGTTTTCCACAGCCAAAGCGGGTCCAGCGCGGCGCTGGCACGGGCGCTGTGGCGGGGAGCCCGCGAGGAGGCCGGGGTGAGGGCGCTGCTGCAGCGGGCCTGGGACAGCGGCAGCGCCGACCTGCTGTCAGCCGACGCACTGGTACTGGTGGCAGCGGAGAATTCCGGCAGCCTCAGCGGCGGCATGAAGGATTTTCTCGATCGGGTGTTCTATCCCGCTCACTTGCGGGACCTGGTGCTGCCCTGCGCGCTGGTGCTGTCCGCCGGCAACGATGGCCGCAATGCCAGCGCCCAGGCACGCCGGATACTCTCCGGCATTCCCTTCACCGAGGCCACACCGCCGCTGATCTGTCGCGGCGAGGTCAGTGAGTCCCACCGGCAGCAGTGCCGGGAGCTGGGGCAGGCACTGGCGGCGGGTCTGGCCATGGGCATTTTTTGAATCAGCGGAGTGAGTATGGCAGCAGTACAGGATATTCCCGAGGGTTTTGAGCCGGCGCCCACGGGGCTGGGTTTTACCGACGTCCTCCAGCCCTTTTTCCGCCGGGTAATGGGCGAGGAGGTGTCCTTCGGCTTTCGCGTCGACCAGCAGCACCTCAACATGATGGGTATCTGCCACGGCGGGGTGCTGATGACACTGGCCGATATCGCCGCAGCCGCCGGTATCAGCCGCGCCAGGGGGCAGTTCGCGGGCACCCCGACCATCAACCTGTCGCTGGACTTCATGAGCCCCGGCAAGCCCGGCGACTGGGTGCAGGCCGACATCGGCGAGGTCACGATCAAGCGGCGCTTCGGCTTCAGCAGCGGGCTGATTGTGAATGAACGCGGCATCGTGGCCCGCTTCAATGGCACCTTTTACCTGCCGGAGCACGAGGGGGGTCTGGCAGGGGGAGAAGAAGTCCTCTGGTGTGCTGGGGTGAGTCTTCGGGCTGATTTGCGAGACAGCGCTCAGGGGGGCTGGTGAGACCTTTTACGCCTTTTCACCCCTCCCCACCCAGCTCCCCCACGAACATCTTCGCTGCCCGCGACAGGCTGCGGCCCCGGTGATAGACCACACCCAGGGTTCGCTCGATGGCGATACCCTCCACCGCCAGCGATCTCAGGCTGTGGTCGCACATACTGCGGGGCAGGACGGTCCAGCCCAGGCCCACGGAGGCCATCATGCGGATGGTTTCCAGAGAGTTGGTGGCCATGGATACCTGCAGCGAGAGCTGGTGCTCGTCGAACAGCCGTTTAACAATCTGGCCGGTGTAGGTGTTGAGCCCGGGCAGTACCGCCGGGTGTTCGGCCAGGGTGGCCAGGCAGCAGCGGGGCAGGGCGGCGAGGGGATGGTCCGGCGCCACCATGACATCCAGCGGGTCGTTCCAGATGGGCCTGGCGATGATGCTGGCGTCAGTGGCTGGCGCCAGGGTGACCACCGCCAATTCCGACTTGCCGTGGAGGATGAGGTCGTAGGCCTGTTCGGAATCCATGAATTCGATGTCGATCCTCACTTGCGCAAAGCGTTTGCTGAAGCGGCTGAGCACGGGCGGCAGGCGGTGCAGGCCGATGTGGTGGCTGGTGGCCAGGCGCAGCTCGCCGGCCACTTCGCCGGAGAGATCGAACACGGCCTGCTGGGCGATGCGCAGTTGCTGCAGTACGGTGCGGGCGTGGGGCAGCAGGGCCTGGCCAGCCTCGGTCAGGCTGACGTGGCGGCCAATGCGGTCGAACAGGGCGCTGCCCAGTTGTTGCTCCAGCAGGGCGATGCGCTTGCTGATAGCGGGCTGGGTGAGGTGGAGTTTTTCCGCGGCCTGGGAAAAGGAACTGTCCTCGGCCACCTGGATA
>JBKDZQ010000290.1:0-4042 GCA_047971325.1 Parahaliea sp. | reverse complement strand
CCGAGGGTGAGCTATTGTTGACCACACTTGATGCCCAGATCGGCGAACTGTACTGGGCCCTGTACCGGATCGAGGCGGGAGTGGTGACGCCGGTGCTCTCCGCCCGGGTCTGCAAGCCGCAGGACTGTCAGGTGCCGGGTGATGGGCCGCTGGTGGCGCTGGGTTCCGGTCTGGTTCACGCCGAAGTGCTGCCGGAGGCGCTGCGTGCGCGCATCCTGCGCCGGCAACCGGCGTTGCTGGCCCGGGCGCGTGATCTGTTGCCGGCGGCGGTAGCCGCACTGGAGCGAGGAAACATTCAGGTCGCGGATGCGGTGCGCCCGGTGTATGTGCGGGATGAAATCTCCTGGAAAAAACTCTCGGAACAGGGCAAGTCGATATGAATGAAACATTGCAGGCCATTGTTCTTGCGTTGCTGCAGGGACTGACTGAATTCCTGCCGATCTCCAGTTCGGCCCACCTGGTCATACCCTCGCTGGTGTTTGGCTGGCCGGATCAGGGGCTGGCCTTTGATGTGGCGGTCCATTTGGGCACCCTGCTGGCGGTGGTGATATATTATCGTCGGGACCTGATCACCATGAGTCTGGCCTGTCTCGGGGCATCCGGAGGTGAGCAGGCCCGCGCGCAGCGGCGCCTGGTTGGCCAGTTGGCCCTGGCGACCCTGCCGGCAGTGATACTGGGTCTGGCCGGGAGTGATTTTATCGAATCACAGCTGCGCAACCTGCCGGTTATCGCCACCACCACCTTGGTGTTTGGCCTGTTGCTGGGCCTGGCGGACCGTCGCCATGGTCGCGCTGCCCAGGTCAGCTGGGGTTCCGCGCTGCTGATCGGTCTGGCCCAGGCGATGGCCCTGGTGCCGGGAGTATCGCGTTCCGGTGTGACTATTACCGCCGCGCTCTTGCTGGGTCTTTCACGACAGGAGGCGGCGCGCTTCTCCTTTTTGCTGTCTATTCCGATCATCGCCGGTGCCGGGCTGCTGAAGGGCCTCGACCTGGCGGCGCAGGCCGCGCCGGTGGATTGGGCGGGGCTGGCCATGGCGACCTTGGTGGCAGGCATCACGGCCTACGCCTGTATCGGCGTGTTTCTGCGCCTGCTTGATCGCATCGGCATGATGCCTTTTGTGGTCTATCGCGTGCTGCTTGCGCTGGTTCTGTATGCCATCTGGGTGGTCTAGCGCGCGGCCTGGAGAACTCAAACCAGCCAGATGAAATCCCCGGGCAACATGACAGGGCTTTGCTACACTGCTTTTAGAGCCGTCAAGGCTGGCCCCGGGAGGATTCAGGCAATGCCCAAAATAGTTGATCACGATGAACAGCGGCTCCACCTTTCAGCGACCGTCGCTGACGTGGTTGCTGAGTTCGGTCTGGAGAACACCACATTGCGCACGGTGGCCGCGCGCCATGGTTGCACCAAGGGCATGGTGCAGCACTATTTCGCTGACAAGGATGAGTTGTTGCTGGCTGCCCTCAAATTTATCGAGGATCAGTGCGACGCGCGCCTGCCGGAGGTTGGGTCCGACGCAATGGCGTCTCTGCAAGCGCTGTTCACCGCCCAGTTGCCACTGAACGACGCCCTGGTGGACGAGTGGCGCGTACGGCTGGCCTTTGTGACCCTGGCCAGGCAGTCCGGCGCAGTGGCCGGGGTGCTGGCAGAACGCCAGGCCCAGCGCCAGTCCGCGGGGCTCAGATTACTGCGCCAGGCCCAGAAGTCGAAGGAGCTGAAGAAGGGACTGTCGCCACTCAATGCCTACCGCTCGCTATATTGCCTGGCCTACGGTCTGGGGGTGGGCGCTGCCGCCGGCGACAGCCAGTGGAGCCCGGCGGTGCAGCGAGGCATGCTCAAGGCGGCAGTGGCCGACTTGCGTCCCTAAGGGGCGGAGACTACCCTAGCGGCCTTTTCGGAGTGTATTGCATCGCTCCTCCTCTTTCATCTGTGCATTGCAGACAGGGTAGTCATGTCCCAGCTTGACCGGAATTCATTCAATCAGGCGCTGTGCGGGTTTCTCGCCAGTGCTACCACGCCCTTTCACGCCGTGCAGACCATGGCGGGGCAACTGGCACAGGCCGGGTTCGAGCGCCTGAGGGAGGGGGAGAGCGGGGCGCTGGCGAGGGGCGGTCGCTACTATCTCACCCGCAACGACAGCTCCATCATCGCCTTTGTGCTGGGGAGCGGGTCCGGTCCGCTCGACGGCATGCGCATGGTCGGTGCCCACACCGACAGCCCCTGCCTGATGGTCAAGCCGCAGCCCGAGAAGTTGCGCCAGGGCTACTACCAGCTCGGGGTGGAGGTTTACGGTGGGGTGCTGCTGAACCCCTGGTTCGACCGTGACCTGTCGCTGGCCGGGCGAGTGAGCTACGCCGCGCCGGGGGAGGTGGTGAAAACCGCGCTGATCGATTACCGCCGCCCCCTGGCCTTCATCCCCAGCTTGGCCATTCACCTCGACCGCGAGGTTAACCAGCGTCGCAGCATCAATCCCCAGACCGACATTCTCCCGGTGCTGACGCAGCTCGAAGGCGACACCGCGACCGATTTTCGCGGCCTGCTGGCGGACCGGTTGCGCGTGGAACATCCCGGGCTGGCGGTGGAGCGGGTACTGGACTACGAACTGTGCTTTTATGACACACAACCCGCGGTGCTGGTGGGGTTGGGCGGGGAGTTTATTGCGGCCGCGCGGCTCGACAACCTGTTGAGCTGCTTTACCGGCCTGCAGGCACTGCTGGCTGTGGATGGCCGCCAGAGCAGCCTGCTGGTTTGCAACGATCACGAAGAGGTGGGCAGCCTGTCCACCGCCGGTGCCCAGGGGCCTTTCCTGCGCTCGGTGCTGCGGCGCATCGCCGGCGACGAGGCCGGCTATGCGCGCCTGGCCGACCGCTCCCTGATGATCTCCGCCGACAACGCCCACGGCATCCACCCCAACTTTGCCGATCGCCACGACGACAACCACGGTCCCCGCCTCAACGCCGGCCCGGTGATCAAGGTGAACGCCAACCAGCGCTACGCCACCAACAGTGAAACCGCCGCTGTGTTCCGCCTGCTGGCGGCGGCGGAAGAGGTGCCGGTACAGAGTTTCGTGGTGCGCACCGACATGGCCTGTGGCAGTACCATCGGTCCGATAACCGCCGGCGGCACTGGTATTCGCACGCTGGACATCGGTGTTCCCACCTTCGGCATGCACTCGATCCGGGAGCTGGCCGGCAGTGCCGACGCCCACAACCTGAGCCGCGTGCTGCGGCGGTTTTACAATCATGCCGGGGCGCTGGGCGCCGGTTGATATCTTGCGGGCACTGCTTTTTCCGCCTGCGGCGCCGGCAGTCACCGCTACTGGCGCCGGGGGCCGCAGTCCCTGTTTCCCGACCGGCAATGGCGCTGCCTGAGTTTGCCGCCGCGGCATTTTGCTGGAGGCGCAGATGCTCAGTCTCTCCAGTGCCCTGGCCGCCGATCCCCGCCAGTGTCCGTGGTCCCGCCGGGTCGCGGGATAGCCAGTGGTCGGGAATCCCGCTAGAATTGCCGCCTTTTACGGGCCCCGACCATGAGCCATAGCCGTACCGCCAGGCAGCGCGTTCTTACCGGCATCACCACCACCGGCACACCTCACCTCGGCAATTATGTTGGGGCCATCCGTCCGGCCATCGCCGCCTCCCGGGCCGCCGAGGTCGAGTCCTTCCTGTTCCTGGCGGATTTCCACGCCCTGATCAAGTGCCAGGACCCGGCCCAAGTGGCCCAGTCCAGCCGCGAAATCGCTGCCACCTGGCTGGCGTTGGGCCTGGATACGGAGCAGGCGGTGTTCTACCGCCAGTCCGATATTCCCGAAATCCCCGAGCTGATGTGGATACTGTGCTGTAGCGCCGCCAAGGGCCTGATGAATCGTGCCCATGCCTACAAGGCGGCGGTACAGGTCAATGAAGAAGCGGGCGAGGACGAGTATTTCGGTATTACAATGGGGCTGTTCAATTATACGGTGCTGATGGAGGCGGATATTCTGATGGTCTACGCCCACCGGGTGCCGGTTGGCAGGGATCAGGTGCAGCATCTGGAAATGGCGCGA
>JBKDZQ010000289.1:0-2736 GCA_047971325.1 Parahaliea sp. | reverse complement strand
ACTCGGGTAATGTTCATGTTGGGCTTCTCCTCATCCTCTGAATGGTTGGTTGCCACTTGCCATTCTGGCGCGTCGACGCCGAAATGATAGGGTGAGGAGGAGTCCATCCCATTGGATATGCACACCCTCCGCCATGCCGTTGGCCCGCAGCAGGCGGTAGAGGCGACGGGCGAGGTCGTCGCGGCTGAAATCCGGCAGGAAATCCAGGGTCTTCATGCCCTCGAACAGGCGCTCCAGGTGCCGCTCCAGGAACAGCACCGTGCCGCCCTCCACCCGCAGCCCTTCCCAGACCCCGTCGCCAAGAATGAAACCCGAGTCGAAAACGGAGATCTTCGCCTCCTGGCGCGGGACATGCTCGCCGTTGATCTCGATCAGAATGCTGTCGTTGCGGGGATCGCCCGCGTATTCGTGCGTGCCTTTCATGGGATCTCCCTCTGGCCTCGCCCGGAACGGCGCTGGCAAAGTCGGATATTCTGCGCTGTACGCCGTCGCAAGTCACCCATGTCACCGGCAGGCCACGGCAAACATGTTAAGATGCACCGCGAACCACAACCGCAAGTCAGGCCGTGACCGAACCCCGCGACACTCTCTACGCCGCTCCCTTGACACCGGAGCTGTTCCGCTTCGATGACCGGGTGGCCAGCGTCTTCCCGGACATGATCCAGCGCTCGGTGCCGGGCTATTCCACCATCATCGCCATGACCGGCCTGCTGGCCGGGCGCTACGCCAGCCCCGGCAGCCGGCTCTACGACCTGGGCTGCTCGCTGGGGGCTTCCACCCTGGCCATGCGCCAGAACGTCCGCCACAGCGACTGCGAGATTGTCGGCGTGGACAACTCCGAGGCCATGCTCACCCGCTGCCGCACGGTGATCGACACCGACAGCCACGAGGTACCGGTGACCCTGACTTGCGCCGACCTGCGGGACGTGGCCATTGAGGACGCCTCGGTAGTGGTGCTGAATTTCACCCTGCAGTTCATTCCCCGGGAGGCTCGCGACGCCGTGATCCAGCGCATTGGCGCCGGTCTGCGCCCCGGCGGCATCATGGTGCTGTCGGAGAAGGTGAGCTTCGAGGATCCCCGCCTGGACGCCCTCAACATCGAGCTACACCATAACTTCAAGCGTGCCAACGGCTACAGCGACCTGGAGATCGCCCGCAAGCGCCAGGCCCTGGAAAACGTACTGCGCCCGGAAACCCTGGCCCGGCACAGGCAGCGCATCGCCGGGGCCGGTTTCAGCAGCTGCGATGTCTGGTTCCAGTGTTTCAACTTCGCCTCGCTGGTGGCGCTGAAGTAGGTTGAAGTAGGTGGCGTCCGGACCTATCGACTACTCGCCACTGCTGGCGCGCTGGCGTGAAAACGAACTGGCGCCCTGGGCGGAACGGCTGGAAGCGCAGATAGAAGCCGGGCTGTCGCCCCGGCGCTACGGCGACCTGCCCCAGTGGCTGGAAGCCCTCGCCGCCCTGCCGGACCTGCCCGTGGCCCACCGCACACTCGACGCCTCCCGGGTCGGCGCCGCGAGCGAGCGGCCACTGCCGGAGCCTCGGCGCGAGGCACTGCGCGCGACCCTGCAACGCCTGCACCCCTGGCGCAAGGGCCCCTTCGATCTGTTCGGCGTGCACATCGACACCGAGTGGCGCTCGGACTGGAAATGGCAGCGCATCGCCCCCCATCTGGATGATCTTGACGGCCGGCGGGTGCTGGATGTCGGCTGCGGCAGCGGCTACCACTGCTGGCGCATGGCCGGCGCCGGGGCAACCGAGGTCATCGGTATCGACCCCACCCCCCTGTTCGTGCTGCAGTTCTGGGCCCTGCAGAAATATCTCCAGCACAGCGGCGTGTGGGTGCTGCCCCTGGGCATCGAAGCCCTGCCGCCAAAACTGCACGCCTTCGATACGGTTTTTTCCATGGGCGTGCTCTACCACCGCCGCTCACCCATCGACCACCTGCAGGAACTGCGCGACTGCCTGCGCCCCGGCGGCCAGCTGGTGCTGGAAACCCTGGTGATCGACGGCGGCCCCGGCGCCGTGCTCATGCCCGAGGGCCGCTACACGCGCATGGGCAACGTGTGGTTCCTGCCCAGCGTCGCCACCCTGCTGGGCTGGCTGCGCAAGCTGAATTTCAACGAACCCACCCTGGTGGACGAGTCGGTCACCACCACCGGGGAACAGCGCAGCACGCCGTGGATGCGCTTTCATTCACTGGCGGATTTTCTCGACCCGCAAGATTCGGGCAAAACCGTTGAGGGGCACCCCGCACCGCGGCGGGCGGTGGTTATGGCCAGGGTTTGAGTTGCCTGATCCTGGCGGGAAGCCGGCGATTTCCTGGCCGGCGTCCGCGAGCTATGCCAGGTGGTCGAGCTCAGCGCTCAAACCCATGATATCGGCATGGCACTGGGCGAAAAATACGGCTTTTCGGTCCATGACGCGATGATCGTCGGGGCCGCGCTGGTGAGCGGATGCGAGAGGCTTTATACGGAGGATATGCGCGATGGATTGCTGGTTGAGGGCAGGCTGCGTATTGTCAATCCTTTCAAAACAAGCCGGTAGACCATGACACCAAGGGAGCCGCCTGACATGAACCAACCCGATAGCGAAATTCTCACGCTGGACGAAGTTGTGTTGATTTGCAGTTAAAACTGACCCGGGATTTGCATCTAATATTGACCCACCCCGAACGCCAGATTATGGCGTAGATTTCAATTTCCTGCCTCTCTCCCCACGGTCCTGGGTCGTGGA
>JBKDZQ010000288.1:0-2757 GCA_047971325.1 Parahaliea sp. | reverse complement strand
TGGAGGCCACGCCCATAGTGGTGGATGGCGTGATTTACGTCAGCAGTAGCTGGAGCATGGTATACGCCATGAACGCCAGCACTGGTGAGCTGCTCTGGAAGTATGACCCAAAAGTGCCACGTGAATGGGCGGTAAACCTGTGTTGCGATGCGGTGAATCGAGGCGTCGCGGTTTGGGAAGGGCGTGTTTATGTCGGCACACTGGATGGCCGCCTGGTGGCGCTGGATGCGACAAATGGTGCGGTCGTATGGGAAGTGCAGACGACGCCGAAAGACCGGCCCTACTCTATCACCGGAGCGCCCCGCATCGTAAAAAACCGGGTAATTATCGGTAACGGCGGGGCGGAGCTGGGGGTTCGTGGCTTTGTTTCTGCGTACGACGCAGCCACTGGCGAGCAGGTCTGGCGATTTTATACCGTACCCGGGGATCCGTCAGAAAAATTCGAGTCCAAGGCACTAGAAATGGCCGCAAAAACCTGGAAGGGCGGTGAATGGTGGAAGGTGGGCGGTGGCGGCACTGTCTGGGACTCGATGGCCTATGAGTCCGAACTTGATCTGCTGTATATCGGTGTCGGCAATGGGGCACCCTGGAGTCGACAGATTCGCAGTCCCGGTGGCGGAGACAACCTGTTTCTCTCGTCCATTGTGGCGGTACGGCCAGATACGGGAGAATACGTTTGGCACTATCAGACTACCCCGGGTGATAGCTGGGACTACACCGCTACACAGCATATGATTCTTGCGGATCTGGAAATTGCGGGAAAGCCGCGCAAAGTGATTATGCAGGCGCCCAAAAACGGCTTTTTCTATGTCATCGACCGCAGCAATGGCGAGTTTATTTCCGCCGAGAAGTACACGGCAGTAACCTGGGCAAGTCACGTGGACCAGCGTACTGGCCGACCGGTCGAAAATCCCGGTTTTCGCTATCAGGACAAGGCTGCTGTCGTGTATCCCCACCCGATTGGCGGACACAACTGGCAACCCATGAGTTACAGTCCTGCAACCGGGCTTGTCTACATCCCGGCCCAGGAAATTCCCCTGGCTTACGCTCACCAGGCCGACTTCGAATATGGGTCGAGTAACTGGAACACGGGTATCGATTTTGCGGCTGCCAGTCTGCCGGACGACCGGGCAGCGCGCGACGCGGTTCTCCCGCTTATCAAAGGGTATGTCAGCGCCTGGGATCCAGTGCAGCAGAAGGAACTCTGGCGCGTACAGCATCCCAATATCTGGAACGGTGGCCTGCTCAGTACCGCAGGCAATCTGCTCTTCCAGGGAGACGCCGAAGGAGCCTTTTCTGCCTATAACGCCGCCAGCGGGGCCAAACTCTGGTCGGCAGACGCACAGACGGGCATTGGCGCCGCACCAATCACCTATGCCGTTGACGGAGAGCAGTACGTCGCCGTAGTTGCCGGCTGGGGTGGGGCATTTGCCCTGGCCAGTGGCGAGGTGGCCAAGCGTAGTGGTGGTAGCCGCAATCGCAGCCGCTTGCTGGTTTACAAGCTGGGCGGCCAGCATCAATTGCCCGATAGCCGGCTGGCTCCGCAAGTCCTGCCGGATCCGCCGCCGCTGACCGCCGATGCTGAAACCCTGGACAAGGGAAAGCGCCTGTACATGAACCACTGCCATTTTTGCCACGGTGATCGTGTTATCTCGGCAAGCGAAATCTCCGATTTACGCTACATGCACCCAGGCAAGCACCAAATCTTCAATGAGATTGTTCTGGATGGCCTTTTTAAAAATGCCGGTATGGTTGGATTCAGGGATGTGCTTTCTGCCAGTGATGCCAGTGCGATACAGGCATATATTATCAAGCGTGCACATGAAACTGTTGAAGAAAATCTATCACGCGAATAGAAAAATCTGCAGAAATTATCCAGATCAATGCTCTTTCGAAACATGGCAAATGCGGAAAATCCGGCCCGCTGGCGATTTCTATCAATAGTTGACGAAAACCGGACATTAACCATTGGCATTACATTATGAATATACAGCGAGCCCATCGAAATACACTAAGTGACGCATTCCAGCGCGCGGCGCGAAATTACGCGCAACGCAAGGCGCTATCATTTTATGGACGTTGCTGGACATATTCTGAACTCAACAATGCAGTTCAGAGAATTTCCAGGAATTTTCTGGATATGGGGTTGAAATCCGGAGATCGTCTGGCTACCTACGGTCGTAATTCGGATGTCTATGTCATGACATTCCTGGCCTGTGCGCGCATAGGGGTGGTTCATGTTCCAGTCAATTACGCTCTGGTCGAAAAAGAGTTGCTATATGTTATAAAGCAGTCCGGTGCAAAAGCCGTTTTTTCTGATCCAGGGATGATTGAAAATATAGAAAAAATCAGGAATCAATGCGACGTAGAAATACTGGGTAGACTTTTTGGTAGTATTGACACCGACCTGCTGGAAGTGGCGCAGGGTGATCATAGTCCTGGCTTGCCTGAAATCGACATGGCATCAGGTGACTGTGTGCAGCTAATGTACACATCCGGCACCACGTCAAATCCCAAAGGCGCGATGATGACTCATGAGTGTTTACTGGCGGAATACCAGAGCGCCATTATTCATCTTGATATAAAAGCGAGCGACGTCTCGCTCGCCGCACTCCCTCTATACCATACTGCACAGATGTGTTGATTTGCAGTTAAAACTGACCCGGGATTTGCATCTAATATTGACCCACCCCGAACGCCAGATTATGGCGTAGATTTCAATTTCCTGCCTCTCTCCCCACGGTCCTGGGTCGTGGA
>JBKDZQ010000287.1:0-2216 GCA_047971325.1 Parahaliea sp. | reverse complement strand
CAGCCATGAAAGACTCGTATATGGGCTCGATGGCGATGACCTTGTGTTTCACGCCGAGGATACAGGACTGTTCCGCGGCATCCTCCACACTCATCTGCGAGGTGTAGCGGAAGGGCATCATCACCGCTTCGACCCGCTCCGGACCCAGCGCCTCCACCGCCAGCGCCAGGGTCAGGGCGGAGTCCACCCCGCCGGACAGGCCCAGCACCACCCCGCGAAAGCGGTTCTTGTTGACGTAGTCGCGCACACCCAGCACCAGGGCGTGCCAGATCGCGGCCAGCTCGTCGAGGGGCGGCGCCACCTCCATACCACGGAAACGGATCGCCCCCCCGCCCGCGCCGTCATCCCGCTCCGCCTGCAACCAGTACTCCCCCTCCACAAAGTTCGGCGCCGCGGCGCAGACCTCGCCACTGGCGGACACGGCGAAGGAGCCGCCGTCGAACACCAGCTCATCCTGCCCGCCCACCTGATTGACGTAGACGATGGGCAGGCCGCTGCTGCGGGCACGCTCACCCACCAGGCGCCAGCGCTGATCGCGCTTGCCCCGGTGATAGGGCGAGGAGTTGATATTGATCAGCAGCTGGGCGCCGGCGGCAGCGGCCTGGGCACAGGGAGTGGCCTCCCAGATGTCCTCGCACACACTCAGCCCCACCCGCACGCCTTCGATGTCCACGACACAGGGAGCCTCACCACTGTGGAAATAGCGCTTCTCGTCGAATACCTGGTAGTTCGGCAGGCACTGCTTGCGGTACTGCGCCACCACCCTGCCCCGGTGCAGCACACCGGCCACATTGTACAGAACGCCGCCGATGCGCCGGGGATAGCCGATGATCAGCCAACCGTCCCCTGCCATGGCCGAGCAGATCTGCTCCAGCGCCCGGGCCACGCGAATCTCGATACTGGGACGCAGCAGCAGATCCTCCGGCGGGTAACCGCTCAGGGTCAGCTCGGGACACACCACCACCGGCGCCGCGCAGTGCTCTTGCGCCCGCCGCAGAATGTCGATCACCTTTGCGGTATTGCCCTCGAAATCACCCACCAGGGTGTTCATCTGGGCCATGAGAATGTTCAGGGTTGCCATGGAAGTCTCTGTCCGTACCGCACCAGCGGCGTATTTTCCGTGAAAGGGCCGGACATGACCAGCCCCGGGCCGCGGCCATCAACACCAGCGACGCCGCTACTGTTACACTTGCGAAACCGCAGCCAATATGCGACTCGCAACCGAGGCCACAGCGACCTTGAACCGGGACATTACCCATCCCCGCGCCACCAGTATCAGCAGTCGGCAGAACCGGACCCTGTTCCGCGTCTATGTGGCCTATCGCTCCTTGCTGTCCATCGTCCTGCTGGTCATGCTGGTCAGCCCCAATACCCGGCAACTGGTGGGCGGCCTGAACCTGTCGCTGTATCTGGCGGTGGCGGTGGCCTATGTGGCGACCAGCGTGGTGCTGATGGGTTCCCTGTCCGCCGAATGGCCACGCAACCAGCGTTATCTGTTCCTGATCTTCCTGATGGACATTGTCGCCACCACCCTGCTGTCGGATGCCAGCGGGGGCATGATCAGCGGCCTTCCCATCCTGCTGATCATCACCGTGGCCGCCAGTGCGGTGATGATCAGTCACCGCACCCTGGCCACCCTGGTGGCGGCCCTGAGCGCCCTCGCCATCCTGCTAGATACAGTGCGGCTGATCGCGATCGGCCAGCTCAACATCAACGCCCTGTTTCCGGTTGGCCTGCTGGGGCTGTTGTTGTTCGGGGTATCGATCCTGGTGCAGGCCATCGCCGCCCGCCTGGGTCGGGCCGAGGAACTGGCCCGGGCCAGGGCCAGCGATCTGTACAACCTGCAGCGCCTGAACGAGCAGATTGTGCAGCACATGCAGACCGGCATCCTGCTGGTGACCGCCAACGGCCGGGTGCGGGTGATGAACAAGGCCGCCAGTTCACTGCTGACGCCGGAGCGGCCGGTGAGCATCGAGCAGGGCCGCCATGTCACCGACTACAGCCAGGAACTGGCCCAGCAGTTCGAGGACTGGCGCAACAGTGGCCTGCACCGGGCGCGGCCCTTCCAGGTCCATGAGGACGCGCCGCTGGTGATCGCCAACTTCCGCGAGATGCAACCCGACAGCGAAGGCGAAACCCTGGTATTTCTCGAAGACTACACCCCGGTCACCCAGCACGCCCAGGCGCTCAAGCTCACCTCCCTCGGCCGCCTGACC
>JBKDZQ010000286.1:0-5400 GCA_047971325.1 Parahaliea sp. | reverse complement strand
CTGGTTGGAGAAGAACCGAAGGTTATGGAAGAACTGCGAACGTCAACTCAACAGCAGCTTGCAGTTCATCCATCTGGCTTTTTTGGCGCTGTTACTCAGAAGATCGTAAACAGGTTCTAAGCACGTCGGGTAGGCGACGGTGCCACCACCGTCGCCTACCCGGAGACTCTACACCGGCTTTGTCTCGGGCCTGATGAGCCCGGGTACCCATGGAAGAGCGGTATACCTGGCCGGTACGTGCCGTACTGTTGGGAGGCGGTGGTCTCCGGGCGACTTCCTGCTAGATTCAAGTCAAGTTATGCGTGGCTTGGTTTTGTTGTGTACCCTGTTCTTTATGGTAGTAACAACTAACTTTTTGAGTGTAACGAATCGTGATAAAAATTTCCTGCTTAGCAAGGAAGCTCAGCCGGGGTTTTCGAAGCCCTTCGATGGGTGTTCAAGCCGCGTAAGTTGCGCGGCTTTCGCCGAAAAATCGGCTCGCGCAGCCCCGCTTGGACCGTGAACGGTGACGCAGCGAAGGAACGGGAGTTGATGAGTTGAGCCTCGCTTTCCTTTTTTTCCGGATTTCAATCTTGAGCTTGGCAGCCCATACGGACAGTCTGTAGCCTGACAGGGTGCCCGGGAGTATCATGATGGCCTCATGGAGATGCCCCTGCTGAAGGGTGGCGGCCCCATCAGCCTGATCCGTCCGGACCCCGCGATGGCTCGGGCACCGCGAGTACTACCCTTAATGCCGCCGATGCTATGCAGGGAGCGAGCTATGACTTTGAAAGTGATCGGCGCCGGTTTTGGCAGGACCGGTACCATGTCCCCGTATCTTGCGCTTAAGCAGCTGGGCTTTCCCTGCTACCACATGATAGAGGTGATCGGCAGGAAGCAGAACCGCCTGCACCTTGATTTCTGGAACGAGGTGGCCGATGGAGAACCGGGCGCCCAGCACGATTGGGATCGAGTGTTTGCCAATTACACGGTCGTCGTCGACAATCCGGCCTGCTGTGTGTGGCGGGAGCTGATGTCCGCCTATCCAGAGGCCAAAGTGATCCTGACCCTGCATCCGCGCGGCGCGGATGCCTGGTACGAAAGCACCGTCGATACTGTCTACTTCACCGAAAACATGTGGCAGTTCAAGGTGCTGGAGCTGGTAACATCCTTCGCACGCAATATGGGTAGCATGAGCCGCAAGCTGATCTGGCAGCGTTCCCACCGGGGCACCATGAGTGATAGGAGCAGTGCTATCGCCTACTACCAGCAACATATCGACGAGGTGGTGGCCACTGTCCCGGCAGAGCGGCTGCTGGTTTATTCTGTCGATCAGGGCTGGAAGCCCCTGTGTGAATTTCTGGATGTACCCGAACCCACCACCGATTTTCCCAGCGTCAACGATCGCGCCGCCATCAAGCGCAGCATCCGGCAGATTGTCCGTGGTGCCTACACCGTGCTTGGCGCCTTTGCGGCGGCAGCGGCGGCGCTGGTTTATGGGCTGGTGAGAGTGCTGGCTTCCTGACGGAGCAGGGCCGGGCCGGCTGGAGTTGGCAGCCCGGTGTACAGATGGCGCCCCCGCCTTTTTCCACGGCTGCGAGTTGCCCGGATTCGTGAGTTCGTGGGATAGTGAGCCGTCTATGGCTGGTCGGAGTTCGGCAATGCAGGATCAAAGCAGATTTGGCGCCCTGGTGCTGGGCATCGGGCTGGTCCTTGGCCTGTCGTCCCTCGGTTACCTGCTGGGCAAGGCGGCGCTGTCGGTGAAGGCCCTGGAGCGCACGGTGGTGGTAAAGGGGCTGTCGGAGCGGGAGGTGCCCGCCAATGTGGCGGCCTGGCCGATCTCCTTCCAGGTGGCCAGCAACGATCTCGAAGAGGTCTACCGGAGTATTGAAACCCGCTCGGCAATCATTCTGTCCTTCCTGTCCGGCTATGGTGTCAGCGCGCAGGAAGTCACTCTGTCGCCACCGGAGGTGACCGATCTGCTGGCCCAGCAGTGGGGCGAGAAGGACAATATCCCGTTTCGCTATGCCGGCAACGCCGTGGTCACGGTGTACTCGGACAACGTCGCCGCGGTGCGCAAGGCCATGGCCAATGTGGTTGGCCTGGGCAAGCAGGGGGTCGCGATTTCGGGTGGCCAGGGTATGAGCCAGTTTCTGTTTACCGGCCTCAACGACCTCAAGCCGGAGATGGTCCGCGAGGCCACCGAGAATGCCCGCGCGGTGGCGGAAAAGTTCGCCCAGGATTCCAACAGCCGCCTCGGCCGGATCAAGTCCGCCCGGCAGGGCCAGTTCTCCATCGAGGACAGGGACACCACCACGCCCTTCATCAAGAAGGTGCGGGTGGTGTCCACGGTGGAGTACTACCTGTCCGATTGACCCTGAACCGGCCACTGCCGGTTATTCCGCGGCCAAGGCCGCCATGCTCGGCCTGTCGCGCAATGCCGCCATTGAGTGGGGGGCAGGGTGCGGGTCAACACGGTGATTCCCGGCACCTTGATATGAGTGGCTATGGCGCCTATGCCGCCACCAAGGAGGCGATCCGTTCCCTGACCCGGACGGTGGCCAGGCCTGCCTGGGTGGGATAGGCGCTCGCCCCGGATAGCGGCTCCGCTCGCGGGTGACAGGGGCAGCCTCTACTCGATCTCGCCGCTGGCCGGCAGTGTGACCCTCATCGCCAGTCCGGGGTGGGTGTTCTCGATACAGATGCCGCCGCCGTGGGCTTCCACCGCCCGGCGGGCTATAGACAGGCCGAGACCGTGGCCGCCGGTTTCCCGGGTGCGGGCGGTGTCCACCCGGTAGAAGGCGTCGAATACCCGCTCCAGTTCCTCCTCCGGGATGCCGGGCCCGGCATCCCGCACCTGGATCACCCAGTTGTTACCGCCCTGATCCAGGCTCACCTCCACCCGGCTGCCAGGGGGAGCGTGGCGCACGGCGTTGCGCAGGATGTTGTCGAAGGTTTTGTGCAGCAGGTCGCCACGGGTGGCCACCAGGGCGCTGGGCACGGCGTGGCGCAATCCCACCTGGCGGTTCTCCACCCGGGCCTCGAAATCGGCGTCGTTGCACAGTTCGCGCAGCAGGGCCACCAGGTCGATGTGTTCGTCCAGTGGCTGCTCGCCGGCCTGGCTGTCCAGCAACTGGCCGATCAGTTCCTCCAGGCGTTCTATTTCCCGGTCCAGCCGTGCCAGGGAGGACTGGGCCTGCTGTGGTCGCTCCTGGGCCAGCGCCAGGGCAATTTTCATGCGTGCCAGCGGCGAGCGCAATTCGTGGGAAACATCGCTGAGCAGGCGTTTCTGGGCGTTGACCCGGCGCTGCAGTTGCTCGGCCATGGTGTTGAAGCTGCGTGCCAGTTCGTCGGCCTCGTCGCCGCCGCTGTCGCGCACGTCGATCCGCGCCCCCAGGTTGCCACTGGCCAGTTCCCGGGCGGTGAGCCGCAGGCGGTTGAGCCGCTGGGTCATCCAGCGCGACATCAGGTAGCACAGCAGGCCGCTGGTCACCACCGCCAGCAGGATACGCAGCCACAGCCGGTCGCCCAGGGCCCGCAGCACCCCGTGGCGGTGCTCGTCACGGGGCATGAATACCGCCCGCAGCACACCCTGGCGCTCGCGGTACACCGCGTAGGCTGCCACCGGTGGGCCGTCTTCCTGCTGCAGCAGTTTGCGGGGCCGGCCGGGGCCCAGTTCACGCGCCGCCCGCTGGGCCAGCTCCGGTACCTTGCGCCCCAGCAGGTCCTCGTCTTTGGCATCCAGCAGGAAAACGTTAGCGTAGTGGCGCAGGTGCGGGTCCCGCAGCAGGCCGGGCAGTTCTTCATCCGGCTGGTTCTGCAACTGGTAGATCAGCCGCAGGATGGAGCGGGGTGGCGGCCCCGCGGGTTCCACCTCCACCAGCTCCCCGGGCAGGGAGTCAAAATAGCGGGCCGCCAGCAGCCAGCTGCCGAGAATGCCGATGGTGATCAGCCAGAAGGCGGCAAACAGCTTGATGTACAGGTTGTTGCGCAGCATCAGGGGCGCCCCCCGGGCGCCTGCAGGGCGAACTGGTAGCCGGCGCCGCGCACGCTGAGGATCAGGTTGTCACCGCCTAGCTCCGCCAGTTTGCGGCGAATCTTGCTGATGTGCACGTCCACGCTGCGGTCGTAGGCTGATAGGGGGCGCCCCAGGGCTTCGCGGCACAGGGTTTCCTTGTCGACCACCTGGCCGGCGCGCGCCAGCAGGCTGTGCAGAAGGTTGAACTCGGCGCTGGTCAGTCCCAGGTTGGTGTTGCCGTAGCGGGCCTCGCGCCGGGCACTGTTCAGGTGCAGGGCACCGGCCTGGAGGTCGCCGGTGGTGGCGGGGTCGGCACCGGCGCGGGTGCGGCGCAGAATTGCCCGCAGCCGGGCCGCCAGTTCCCGCGGGTTGCAGGGCTTGGGCAGGTAGTCGTCGGCGCCCAGTTCCAGCCCCAGGATGCGGTCGGTGTCCTCGCCGCGGGCAGTGAGCATCAGTACCGGGGTGGCACTGAAGGCGCGCAGGCCGCGCAGCACGTCCAGGCCCTGCAGGCCGGGCAACATGATGTCCAGCACAATCGCGTCGTAGCCTTGCGCCCCCTTGCAGTGGGCGAGGGCGCTGGCGCCATTGTGCTCGGCGTGCACCTCGAAGCCCTCCAGGGCGAGAAACTCCCCCAGCAACTCGCACAGCTCGATGTCGTCGTCGATCAGCAGGATCCGGGCGTCCATAATATCGGCCAGTGTTGAATGCCCACGAATTGTCAGCAATTGGTGGTGGGATGTCACGCCACTTGACCTTCGCTGTCACTTCTTAACATTTCTTTACCCGTGTCCTGCAGAGCTTTACACGGCCTGTGCCTACACTGGGTTTCATGTCCTGTCCATTGCGCGGGACCACATTAAGGAGACTGCCATGAAGCACATGATGAAAAACACCCTGACCGCCACCGGCCTGAGTATTGCCCTGCTCACCGCGGGTCTGGCGGTCGCCCACCCCGATCGTCAGGACATGCCCCCGTCTCGCTCCGAGCCTGCACACATGATGGAGCGCATGGCCCGGAAACTGGACCTGAGCGAAGAGCAGCAGGCCCAGATTCGCCAGGTGTTCGACAATAGCCGCAAGGACAGCGCAGCTGATCACGAGCGCCTGCGGGAGCTGCGCGCCTCGCTGCGCGAAGACGGCGACGGTTTTGACAGTCAGGCGGTGCAGAAGATCGCCGATGAAATCGGTGTGATTACCAGCCGCATGACCTACCGCATGGCATCGACCCAGCATCAGGTGCGCCAGGTGCTGACCGAGGAACAGCGCGTCGAAATGGCCAAGATGAAGGAGCGCATGCAAAAGCGCGACGGCAAGCAGCGCCGGCCCAAACATGGTGAGCACAGGCCAAAGGATCAGGGCGAACGCAAGCCCAAAGACAAGGCAAAGCCGGAAGAGCGCCGCGA
>JBKDZQ010000285.1:0-2062 GCA_047971325.1 Parahaliea sp. | reverse complement strand
TGGACAAGCTCACGTTACCGCGCTGCCGCGGAAAACAATGCTCAACCACCGAAAATTGCTCTGCAGTAATCTCCATGCACGGAGTATCGCTCACAAATCAATTAGTGTGAACACGCCCTAGACCAATTTGAGAGTCCCCCCGGCTCTGCCGGGGAGGCAGTAGGTGTTTGACATTTCCAGCAGTCCATCCCGGAGACTCCGAATCGTGAGCCGCCAAGCACACGAGACGGAGAAACCGAGATGGATGAGTACGAAAGCTTAAATCACACCCAGTGGGAGTGCCTTTACCACGTGGTGTTGATTCCGAAGTGTCGTCGCAAGACGCTGTACAAGGGGCTTCGACAGTACTTGGGCGAAGTGTTCCGGCGATTGGCTGAGCAAAAGCAGAGTCGTATCGAGGAGGGACATTTGATGCCCGACCATGTCCATATGCTGTTGAAGATTCCGCCGAAGTACGCGGTGTCGCAGGTGGTGGGTTACATCAAGGGCAAGAGCGCGATTCATCTGGCGCGGGTGTATGGGGAGAGGAAGCGGAGCTTTGTCGGGCAGCACTTCTGGGCCCGAGGCTATTTCGTGTCGACAGTGGGACGGGATGAAGCGGTGATCCGAGCCTACATCCAGAACCAGGAGACAGAGGACCGCCGGTTGGATCAGTTGCAGTTGCTGAGGTGACTACGGCCGCCTTCAGGCGGCCCATTCAAGGGGAGCGCGCAGCGCCCCCGCCAGCCGCTTTGAGCGGCTCACACATCTAAAGCCCCCGGCTTTGCCGGGGGATACTTACCCCTGATCGGTTGTAATCAACCCAACCAAAAAGGTTCTTCTCCCAAGTGAGGGAGAGGCACACGACCGACCCGGCAGAATTGTTGTTATCCAAGCAGCAATACGGGGGTCGGCCGTGGCCGAAGGGGATTGTATGGCCCAGCTGGGTGGCTGGGTGGGGCATGGCGTGTCGCATTGGTGGCGCGAGCAGCGTGGCGACCGCCGCTGGCTGATAGTGGAGCTGGTGCCGCAAGCCAATGCGATGCGTCGATGCTCGGGTTGTGGTGAGCCTTCGTCGGCGATCCACGACCGCAGCGTGCGCCGGATCCGTGACCTGCCGGTGTTCGAGGAGGCGGTGGAGCTGCGGGTACCGCGATTGCGGTTGGCCTGTGCGAGCTGCGGGCCGCGCCTGGAGCAACTCGATTGGCTGGATCCCCATGCTCGGGTGACCCGGCGTCTGGCCGAGAACGTGGCGCGGCTGTGTACGGTGACGTCACGCCTGCATGCGGCGCGCTGGTTCGGCTTGAACTGGAAGCCCGTCCAGCAGATCGCCTTCCGCCACCTGCAGCGGCCGCTGGGGCCTGTGGACCTGACGGGCGTGACGGGTGATCGCGATGGACGAGTTCGCGATCCAGAAGGGCCACCGCTACGCGACGGTGGTGGTCGAACCCGAGCGCAAGCAGGTGCTCTGGGTTGGCCGAGGCCGCTCCCGGGCCCAGGTGCGGCCGTTCTTCGAACTGCTCGGACCGGAGGGTTGTCAACGCCTGCGCGCCGTGGCGATGGACATGAACACCGCCTACGACCTGGAAGTGAAGCAGCACTGCCCCAACGCCGAGGTGGTCTACGACCTGTTCCACGTCGTGGCCAAGTACGGCCGCGAGGTGATCGACCGGGTTCGGGTGGATGAGGCCAACCGGTTGCGCGACGACAAGCCCGCACGCCGGGTGGTCAAGACCTCGCGCTGGCTGCTGCTGCGCAACCGCCAGAACGTGCCGCCTGAGCAGGTTGTGAAGCTGGACGAACTGCTGGCAGCCAACCGCGCCCTGCTGACGGTGTACCTGCTCAAAGACGACCTGAAGCAGCTATGGCGCTATCGCAGCCAGGCGTGGGCACGGAAGTTCTGGAGAAGCTGGAAACGTCGAGCCCTGCACAGCGGACTGAAACCGCTGAACGTCTTCGTCCGCCGGCTGGAGCCGTACCTGCCCGGGATCCTGGCCCACTGCCACTGGCCGCTGGGCACCAACCTGGTCGAAGGCATCAACAACAAGATCAAGGTCATCAAGCGCCTGGCCTACGGCTTCCG
>JBKDZQ010000284.1:0-2738 GCA_047971325.1 Parahaliea sp. | reverse complement strand
ACACCTTGAGCAAACAGTGCCCCGTATCCTTCTGCTGCTGGCAATCGCCGCCGCCATTTACGTTCTCTACCTGCAGGCCCGCAGCCAGCCGCCCCACAAGCGCCGCGCCGCCTATACCCGCATGGGGGTCATTGTGGCGGTGGCCGTGGTCATCCTGCTGACCCTCACCGGGCACATGCACTGGGTGGGAGCCGCCCTCACCGGCCTGCTGGTAATGGCGCGCCAACTGTTGCCGACCCTGGTGCGCCTGTTTCCGGCGCTGGCCCACCTCAGGGCCCGCAACGCCCAGGCCGGCCCCCAGCAATCCACCGTGGAAACCGCCATCCTGCGCATGCACCTGGACCACAGCAACGGCAACCTGAGCGGCGAGGTACTCAAGGGCCCCTTCCGCGAGTGGTACCTGGACGAGATGGACCGCCCGCAGCTGGATCAGCTGCTGCACTACTGCCGGCGCGAGGATGCCGACTCCGCCCAGCTGTTGCAGGGCTACCTGGAACAGCGTTTTCCCGGCGGGACCGGCGACACCACCGCCGGCACGGGTGGCGATCAGGCCGGCGACACGGGCCAGGGCGGCGCCATGAACCGCAAGGAGGCACTGGCCATTCTGGGGCTGGCCGACAGCGCCACCGAGGAGGAGATCGTCGCTGCTCACCGCAGCCTGATCCAGAAGCTGCACCCCGACCGCGGCGGCAGCGACTACCTGGCGGCGCGCATCAACGAGGCCAAGGACTTCCTGCTCGGCTGAGCAGGCCCTGCTCTCTACGCCAGCCCACCCGGCACCGGCCGGCCACCCACCAATCCACGGAGCATTTCGAGACGCCATGACTGGGGTATATGTCATCCGCAACCAGCACGGACACTACTGGGGCAAGGCCAGGGAGTGGGTCGACGGCAGCGATCCGCGCACCCTGCTGCGGGTCAAGCACCACGACGAGGGCATCAACACCCTGTTTGAACTCAGCGCCAAGGATGTCGGGCTGCGCGGTGAAGTGGTGGCCGTGGAACTCGGCCCCAGGGGTGAGCCGCTAGTTACCGCAAGCGGCGTCCCCCTGCCCCTCGCGGAGACGGACGGCGCAGCCGGCGAACCCACGGCCACCGGTGAGGAAAACGATCCCGCCCGGGCTTGAAAAAACGGCGCCTCATACCTATATGAGTGACCATTGCGCCCGCAACGGGCTCCCACGTGAGGCTCCACCATGAGAATCCTGTTATTTCTTGCCACCAACATCGCGGTGCTGGTGCTGGTCAGCATTATCTTCAGCCTGTTCGGGCTGGAGGGGGTGCTGGCGTCCAACGGCGTGGACCTGAATCTGAATTCCCTGCTGGTCATGTGCGCCGTATTCGGCTTTGGCGGCTCGCTGATTTCCCTGTTCCTGTCCAAGTGGATGGCCAAGCGCGGTACCGGCACACAACTGATTGGGCAGCCCCGCAACCGCAGCGAGCAGTGGCTGTTGGATACCGTGGCCGAACTGGCCAAGGAAGCGGGTATTGGCATGCCGGAGGTGGGCATTTTCCCTTCCCAGGCCGCCAACGCCTTCGCCACCGGCTGGAACCGCAACGACGCCCTGGTGGCGGTCAGCGCCGGCCTGCTGGAGCGGTTCAGCCCCGAGGAAACCCGTGCGGTGCTGGCCCACGAAATCGGACACGTCGCTAATGGCGACATGGTTACCCTGACCCTGATCCAGGGGGTGGTGAACACTTTCGTGATGTTCCTGGCGCGCATCATCGGCCACACCATGGACCGGGTGGTGTTCAAGACCGAGCGCGGTTACGGGATCGGTTACTACGTGGTAACCATCGTAGCGGAACTGGTGCTGGGCATCTTGGCCAGTATGATCGTGTTCTGGTTCTCGCGCTGGCGGGAGTACCGGGCCGATGCCGCCGGCGCCAGCCTGGCGGGCAGTGGCGCCATGATCGCCGCCCTGCAGCGGCTGCGCGCGGAGCAGAACCTGCCCCAGGACCTGCCGGGCGAACTCACCGCCTTCGGCATCAGCCAGCAGCTCAAGCAGGGCCTGGGCGCCCTGTTCAGTTCACACCCGCCACTGGAAGACCGCATTCGCGCCCTGGGCGGCTGAGAATCGGGCAACGGGATAAAATACGACGGCGCGGGTTTCTAACCGCGCCGCCAGCAGCGCCCCGAACACATACTTGCTCATTGGCCTCAATTGCACGCGCGGCAAAGCGGCACTGTGGCTGCCCTGTTGAACCGCGAGGCACTTCGGGTGTCTCATAGGGCGTAGCAGGCGATTCACCCAAGGAAATGCGATGCCCCGGACCAGCGCCACCCTCCCCCGTTCCCGCAGCGTCGGCTGGGTGCTCATCGGCCTGGTCGCCCTGCTGGGCTGGCTGGCCCTGCCGGAGGGCAGCACCAGCGCCCAGGCGGCACGCGACTACCTCAGCTTTGCCACCGAAGACGAAGCCAATACCACGGAAATTTTCAGCAAGGCCAGTCCGGCGGTGGTCTATGTCACCAACAAGGCCCTGCGCCGTGACTTCTTTTCCCTGGACGTGCACGAGATTCCGCGCGGTTCCGGCAGCGGCTTCGTGTGGAACGACAGCGGCCTGATCGTCACCAACTTCCATGTCATCGCCGGCGCCCACCGTCTCACCGTCACCCTGCAAGACCAGACGGAGTACGACGCGGAAGTGGTCGGCATCGCCCCCCAGAAAGATCTCGCCGTACTGCGCATACAGGAGCCGCCGGACACGCTGGTGACCCTGCCCCTGGGGGATTCCGC
>JBKDZQ010000283.1:0-1533 GCA_047971325.1 Parahaliea sp. | reverse complement strand
GGTAATGTTCATGTTGGGCTTCTCCTCATCCTCTGAATGGTTGGTTGCCACTTGCCATTCTGGCGCGTCGACGCCGAAATGATAGGGTGAGGAGGAGTCCATCCCATTGGATTTGAGCCGCGGCGCGGTGCAGCAGCTCGGCGACATCCCGAAGGCCAGCATCTATGTCTTTGCCCACTACGTGTTCCAGCAGCTCAACCGTTGGCCTGCGGACGGCAAGGAGGACTACTACAACCAGATTCACAGCCTGCGGGCGTTCTTTACGCCCGCCTGTTTTGAGGAGCGATTGCAGGATCTGGACGAGCGCGAGCGCGAGATCAACGGTCGCCAGCGTTCCGTCTGGGAGATCCCTGGCCGGGGCTTCTCCAATGCCCGGGTGCAGGTGGTGGCCCCCAACCACTGGGTGGTCGGCCTCGACTTGCACGTGCAGGAGACCTACCGGGGAGAGCGGGTCAAGGATCGCCTGATTCATTACCCGCTGCGCGTGGTGGCCTATGACGTCGACCCGCAGGCCAATCCCTGGGGACTGGCGCTGGATTGCCTGGCCGATGTGCCGCGGGTCATCGAGATCAACGAACCCGAAGGGGAGGGTGCCACATGAGACGGATGCGACAAGGGCTGCAATGCCTGGTGCTGCTGTGCCTCGCGGCTGGCAGCGTACTCAGTGGCGCGGCGCACGCGGAAACGGTGGTGTGGCGCAAGACACCCATCACGCTGGAGCTGGTGGTGGGCGTTGAACAACTGCTGATATTGCCGAGCAATGCCGAGGTTGGCTTGCCGCCGGCACTGACCAATCCCAATGTGTTCCGGACCCTGGTCACCGGTGGCGCGGCCTACTGGACAGCGCTGGAGCCCTTCGACACCCAACGAGTGCAGCTGCGCCTGGAGAGCGGTGAGTTCCTGCTATTCGATGTCAGCGCCCGCACCCTCAAACAACCGCCCGCGACCGTGGATACCCTGCAGGTGGTACTGGCGGGGAACGAGACCTTCCTGGGTGAGCCGGGTTTAAACACGAGCGGCCCGCTACCGGGCGAGGCCAATCTGTTTGAGCTGCTGCGCTATGCCGCCCAGTCGATCTACGCTCCCCAGCGCCTGATCGCACCGCTGCCGGGCGTCAAAAAAGTCCCGGTGGGACTGGCGGGCAACCAGGGCCGGCTCTATGACGCGGGGCGTCATCCACTGGTGATCCAGCCCTATCAGGCCTGGTCCGCGGGGGACTTCTTCGTCACCGCCTTCGTGGTGACCAACGAGGCGAATCACCCGGTGGCGCTGGATAACCGCAAGGTGATGCACACACCCCGCGCCCACCGCACCGGGGTTGATCCCCACTTTATCGCCAGCGCCTTCTATACCCGGAGCCTGCCAGGTCGCAACACCGGGACCACGGGCGACAACCGCACCACCTTGTTCGTGGTCACGGACCGGCCCATCCGCAACGTGATCCGGGGGACGGACCAATGAGTGCGATCGGCGCGAATCGCTGGGTGCAGGTCGGCAGCGCGGCGCTGCTGCTTCTGGTGATGCTCCTGCTGT
>JBKDZQ010000282.1:0-6751 GCA_047971325.1 Parahaliea sp. | reverse complement strand
AATCCGGGAAGCGCTCGCTGTGACCGAGGCCGGCGTACCAGGTGCTGGCGTAGGTGCCCGGGCTGTTGCCATCCCGCTCGTAACGCAGGAAGCCGCTGTAGAGCGTGTCGCGGCGGGTGCGGTTGTGACCGGGGTTGGGCACCTGTGACATCATCGACAGGCTGATGTCGGCGCGCAGGTCCTTCACTTTCCAGTCATCCACCCGGGCGCCGGCCAGCCAGCGGCTCTGTGCGCTGCGGCGCCAGGTCAGTTCGGTGAACAGGCCGGACTGTCCGAAACGGGCGTCATCCACGCGCTTGAGGTCGCGGTAGTCGACCATGTCCTGGTTCATGCTGTTGCGGTTGCTGTGGACATTGCGCTGGAAGTCGGCGCCGAGGGTGATATCGACACTGTCACCGGGTGTGAGCGCGATATTGAAGCGGCCGCCGCGGGTTTCACGGTCGGGGTTCATGGCCATGCGCGTGGCCATCGCGCCAGCGCTCCGGCGCAGGCTGTAGTTGTCCATCACATGGTCGACGTAGTTGTGGTAGGCGGCCAGCTCCACGCTGTTCAATATGGCGCCGAGATTGCGCTTCTCGAAACTGGCGTTGTAGCTCTGGCGGTTGAAGCGGGAGCCATCCACACCGCGGTCGGCGTAGGCGGCTTCGCCGTCGCTGAAGCCGGTGCCGAATTCGAGGTGGGTGTCGTCGTCCGGGGTCCATGCGGCGCTGACCTGGCTGGTCCAGCGCTGGTAGCGGGAGTGTACTTCGGTGCTGCCACCGTCCTCGTAGTCACTGGCGGTGGCGGACGAGCCGCTGGCTCGCAAGCTGAAATCGCGGGTGCTGTAGCGCGTATCCAGCATGCCATCCACACGCTCCGCACTGCCCCCCAGCAGGCTGGCATGTCCGCTCCAGCCGGCTTTATCGGGTCGCCGGTTGTCGCGCTCGAAGATCACTACCCCGGCGGAGTTGCCGGGCCCGTGGCGCACGCTCTGGGGACCCTTGATGACTTCGATGGTGTCCAGGGTCTCCGGGAAGATATAGGCGGTGGGGGGGTCCATGCGGTTGCTGCAACCGCCGAGGATGACATCGCCGTCCAGCAGCATGGCAATACGCGAGCCTGCCATGCCGCGCAGCACCGGATCGCCGTCGCTGCCACCCTTGCGCACCACGGAAAAACCTGGAATGGTCTTCAGGTAGTCGGCGCCATCGCTGGCCGGCAGCGGCTGACGGGGCTTGAGCGGGTCGGTCACCAGCTGCAGTGGCTTGTGCATGCGCACCGCGGTGACGATCATTTCCTCCAGCTCGGTGGCGGCCCCGGTCAGTGGTGCCACGACGGCGGCGAGAGCGATGGACAGCAGCCGGCGCGGCCGGTCGGGAACGGAAACAGACATTTTGAATATCGTAATGGCCAAGGGAGTACCCTTGATAGTAGCAAGGGGGCTATGCACCGTCCCGCGACATAGTGTCGCAGTGGCGGCAAGGGTGGATGCTGTTCGCTTTGGATCTTTACGGTGTGAGGTCGCTACCCGCCACCTGGTTTCGAGGCCGTATGCCGCATGGAGAGCCTGCCCCTCTTTTTGGGCATACGGCATACGAGCCCCATGGACGGGTTGACTGCGTGTCTTGAAACCGGGTGGCGGCCGGATTTAGTACTCTAAGCCAACAGCATTGCGGCTACTATGGCACCGGCGGCTTGAAGTAGAGGTTGTACAGTACCCGGTCCAGCACCGCCTGGCCATTCCAGGCGGGTCGGTTGTTGACGATGGCCACCACCGCCCAGCTGGTGTTGTGCCGGTCGCGGGTGATGCCGGCGATGGAGCGCACATGGTCCAGGGAGCCGGTCTTGACCCGGCCCTGTCCCCGGACTGCCGTATCCTGCAGGCGTTCCGCCATGGTGCCGTCCAGGCCGATGATCGGCAGGGTGGCCAGCAGGTCGGGGGCGTAGGGGCTGCGCCAGGCCTTTTGCAGCAGGGCCACACCCTGGCGGGCGGTGATGCGCGAGCGGCGGCTGAGGCCGGCGCCGTTGTCCAGTACCAAAGTGGTGGTATCGAGGCCTTTTTGTGCCAGCCACCCGTTGATGGCGCGCAGACCCGCGGCCCTGTCGTCGCGTTCGCCCTCCTTGCGCGCGTGAGCACCGATGGTCAGCAGTAACTGGCGGGTCATCACGTTGTTGCTCCACTTGTTGATATCCCGCGCCATGCTCACGAGATCGGGAGACTCGGTGTGCGCCAGCAAGCGGGCCGTGTCCGGGGTGGTGTCGAAGCGGTCCGCGCCACTGAGGGTAACCCTGTGCTGTGCCAGCAGGGCGCGGATCAGCAGGGCGCTGTAGCGACCCTGGGGCAGCAGCGAGAAATAGGCTCCCGCGCGGCAGCCCTGCGGCAGCTTGCCGCGGATGTGGACAGTGGCACCCAGGCCCCCGTCGACCGCCGGCTGCCACGCCAGCGGGTCTTCGCGCGGGCAGGGGCCGGCTGGGGTGGATGTCACCTGGTTGTCGATGTTGACGCCCGCCAGTTCCGGCGTGCTCCAGGCGCGGGTGCCCCGCTCGTCGGCGACGACCTGGAAGTGCTGCAGGTTCAGGTTGGTCAGGTAGTTGGAGGGTTCCACCAGGAAGGGGGCGTGGGGATCGTCTCCGTTGTCGGCAAAGGGTAGCCAGTCGCCGCTCAGCTGGAAATAGTGTCCGTCCAGCACCAGATCACCCTCGATATGGCTGATGCCCATGCCCCGCAGCTCCCCCAGCACGCTCCACAGACGCCCGGTGCTCAGCTTCGGGTCGCCGCCAAAACGCACATAGAGGTTGCCCTCCAGGATATCGCCCTGGACACTGCCGTCGGTGAGAAAATCGGTGTTCCAGGTAAAATGGGGACCCAGCAGTTCCAGGGCTGCATAGCTGGTCAGCAGCTTGATCAGCGAACCCGGGATCATCGGCCGGTCGGCGCGCAGGAACTGGGCGGTACCGGGGCCATCCAGTGGCACGGCGGCCAGACTCAGGGCCTCGGGATTGTCGAGCGCGCGGGTGGCGTAGCGGTTGAGTTCCGCTGTCCAGCTATCGCCCGTGTCGTCGGCGGGCGCGGGAACGGTCAGGCTCAGGCCCCAGGCCAATGGCAGTAGCCCCCGGAGCAATTGCCTCAGCCGACGGCCGGCCCGGTACCGGGCGACCAGCGATCTCACTGCAGCGAGGAGGGCAGGCGCGGCGAAGCCAGCAGGTCGGCGAACTTGCGCCAGCGTTGCTCCGGATCGTCGGTGCCGGTTTCCACGTACTGTTTTACCAGTGCCATACCCCAGTTGTAGTTGATGACGTTGGCGCCGTAGCTGTCGATGAAGCGAATGGACTGCTCGGCGCGCTCGCGGCTGGTGGGGCCGTAGGTCTGCGCCAGGGCCACCGCCTGCTCGCGATCGATGTCGCCGTTGAGGTACTGGCGGGCAATTTCATTACGGGCGTAGCTGAGTTCCCGGGTCAGGGTTTGCACTTCGTCGTAGCGCGCGGCGCTGGCCGGGTCGAGGCCGGCCAGCGGGTAGAGCACCTCGCGCTCGAAGCGCAGCTTTTCCTCGCCCGGGAACGCCAGCTCGATGCCGTAGTTGGCGCTGCCTTCGGCAATCAGCGACTGCGGGCTGAACAGTGGGTAGACGCTCAATTCCACCCAGCCGCGCTTGCGCACGAATTCCGCCTCCAGCAGCGAGTTGTAGACATGGTGCCCCGGATAACTCTCGTGACAGCCGAGGTCGATGGCCCGGTCGATGCGCACCGGCAGGGAAGTGTTGACCTGGATCAGGCTGTGCGCCTTGCCTTCGTACCAGTTGTAGCCGCTCCAGGGCTTGTCGGTGACATATTCCAGGCGGAAGCTTTCACCGGCCGGCAGTGTGATATGTGGCAACGTACGCTCGCGACAGGCCGCAATGGCGGCATCGAATACCGCGGACAGGCGGTCATGGGGAATATCGAACTGGCGCTGAAAGGTGTCGATACGCCTGTACAGCGGGCCCTCTCCCGGCAGCAACTGGTTCAGGCGCGCCAGCACCGGGGCGAAGGAGTCCAGGCTGCGCTGTGGCGGCGCGGTGTCATAGAGTACCCTGGCCTCGTGATCGAAGTCCCTGGGCACCTTGCCCTGGCGGATTTCCGCATAGGCCGCCAGCGCCCCGAGCTGGGTGCGCAGGTAGTGCACCCGGGCATTCGACAAGGCGCTGTTGTCCTTCGTCGCAGGCAACAGCTGGCGCAGCTGCTGTGCCGAGCGCTGGATGGTGGCCAGTGTCAGTGGCTGTTGCGCCGCTGCCTCGCGCCAGGCCGGAGGGCCGTAGTAGGCGTCGACGTAGCCACTGTCGTGTTCGCCCAGGGCGAGTACCAGGCGAACATACTGCTCGGCTGCGGCGTCCATGGACTGGGCGCGGGCGGTGGCTGCCGGCATCGTCAGGGTCGCCACCAGGAACAGGGAAAGAACGGGTAAGTGCATGAGCGAACCTGGGATCTTGAATGAATTTGCGCGGGGAGCCCCCCCGCGCCCGGAGGTTGGGCGCGACGAGTGGAAGGGATGAAAGAAGCGATAAGTCTCAGGGGGTCTGGTTCTGGCTTTGTCCCTGGCTCCCGTTCTGCATGCTCTCGATAAAGGCGTTGGAGGCCTCGATGGATTTGCGCATCTCGGCGATCAGCACATCGACATCCCGGGCGATGCCCTGGAACTCGCTCTTCAGTGAGCCTACTGCCTGGGCGTTCAGATTGTGCTTGAGGAAGAGCACGTTGTCCTTCAGGGCGACCAGCACCGGGTCCATGCGCGACTCGGCCTTGCGCATGGTGGCGATCAGGTCTGCGTAGCGCTGGCGGGTCTCCCGCAGCTGGCGTTGGCTCTTGGCCTTGAAGCTGGCGTTGTTGTACTCCTCGATTTCCTCCCCCCATTCCTCGAACAGGGCCTTGGCCACCGATTCCACGGCGTTGATGCGCTCGCGCACGTTCTGGGCGGCTTCAACGGAGTTTTCGTACTCGTCGTTGAGATCTTCGTAGGCATCCTGCAGGTCGCCACCGTCAAAGCCAACCACGGCCTGGAAGTGCTCCAGGGCGGATTCAAACTGCTCCTCGGCCTCCTGCTGGGCGTTGCGGGAGTCTTCCACGCGGTCCACCAGAATATCCCGCTTGTGGATGCCCACCTGCTCCGCGGCGGAGTAGTAGGCTGTCTCGCAGCCGGTGAGTAGTAGTGTCGTGGCCGCGATGGCCGCCAGTATCCGCATGCTGTTCTCCTTGGGCTTTCAATCGTCTTGCGATCAGTTACAAAGTGCCAATTTTACCCGTCATGGGGCGGGCGCGCCTAGCCCAATGCCGGACACCGGTGTTTCAGAGTTGTTAACGGGTCGGAGCCGGCGGGAGCGCTTGCCGGCGAGAGGCAGGAGCATCCTGTCACTTCAGTGCTCCCGCCGGTGCTCCAGCAGGGCGCGCAGGCCGATGATTTCCTCCCGCAGCTCCTGCAGCGTCGGTTCCCCGGCCGCCAGCGCATCGGCCTGAGCCTGGCGCTGGTGTTCCTCCTCCAGCACATTGACCACGATGCCGATGATCATGTTCAGGAAAGCAAAGGCCGAGAGAAAAATAAAGCTGAGGTAGAACATCCAGCTCAGGGGGTAGACGGCCATGGTTTCGTACATGATGTCCGTCCAGTCCTCGAAGGTCATGATGCGAAACAGGGTCAGCATGCTGATGCTGATATCGCCCCACAGAGTGTCGTTGATGTCGGCAAAGAAGGTGGCGCCCACCGCCGCGTAGATATAGAAGATGATGAACATCATCAGCGCCACATAGGCGAGCTGTGGCAGGGCCGCCAGCAGGGAGTTGAGCAGGGTCCGCAGCTCGGGGATGATCGACACCATCCGCAGCACGCGGAAGATGCGCACCAGTCGCCCGACCAGTGCCAGCTCTGAATTCTCGATGGGAATCAGGCTGACCGCCACGATCAGGGTGTCGAAGACATTCCAGCCGCTGCGGAAAAAGCGCCGCTTGTCGTTCTCGCCGATAAAGCGGATGGTAATCTCCACCAGGAAGAACAGGGTAATACCCCAGTCCAGGGTGATGATCAACTGGTTGGCCAGCGGTGGCAGCTGGTAAGTTTTGACACCCACCACCAGCGCCGACACCAGGATGATGCTGATGACCAGCAGCTCGAATAGCTTGTTGCTGCGCAGGCGCTCGAATCTGGCCTGCCACCGGTCGGTTTTCTCGGACATAGTTGTTCCGGGCTTCCGCAATATTGGTGGGGGTAAAGGGCGCGCCAGGTGCGCGCGGAGGCAGATTCTAGGGCACCGGTGGTGGCCTTGAACAGAGTGCCGGCACTGCTGATGGCGAGGGCGGCTGGATTGGTGCGCACACTCCCCCGGGCGTTGCGAGCGGCGACGCAAAGCGCTTGAAACCCGCCGCCGAAAAACTTGACTTGCTTGCTCTAATTCCCCAGAATGCGCGCCTCTTGGGGCCCTCGCAGTCCCAGGGTCTACGTGGCTACGTAGCTCAGCTGGTTAGAGCACAGCATTCATAATGCTGGGGTCGGTGGTTCAAGTCCACCCGTAGCTACCATTTTCAATCTCAAAATCAATAGCTTAGACAGCGCTCAAACCGTTCTACGCTTCTCCCTCCTCCCGGTTGCGGGAGATTTGCGGGGGTTTTCACTCTTGATCAAGGTCAGGGTCGGTGCCAGGGCAAACGCATGAACGTTTTTTGTGCAGCAGGATGAGCAAAGGCGCGGCGCCACTTGCATGATCCACGCGAACGCGGGATGCTCACGGCTTTTATCCATGCGCCAGAA
>JBKDZQ010000281.1:0-5603 GCA_047971325.1 Parahaliea sp. | reverse complement strand
GCATTGCGCAACGGCTCAACCTGGACGCATTGCCATGGATGCCATGAATGCGCAGCGGATGATGTCGTTCATTGGGCAAAGGTTGTGTCCCTGCCGCTGTCGTATCCGTGCCTTTGCACGGCGTACAACCGGGCAGTCCCCCGTGCAGACAGCTTGCCCCGAGCGCACCTCACCGTGGGTGGCGTTGGCGCTCGCCGGCGACCGGCTGGCAGGCCAGGCCGCATCGCCGGGGCATCGGCTCCTTGGGCCAATGGGCCCGGGAGCGATGCAGGGCAAGATAAAAGGTTGCGGCACTTCTGTGCGCAAAAATCCAGTCTGCACGTGGGGTGGGTGCGGCACGCACCGGGGGCAGGTAGCGTGCCGTGGCATGTATCAAAACTGCATGGATGCTGGCGTTGCCGCGTGCCTGCTACGCTTCACATCGTCTGGCTTTGCTGGGGCTTTCCCGTGAGCCGGCGCCGCAATGATGAAGGAGAGCGCTTTCGCCTGCGGCCCAGTGCGCCGAAAAATCGTGGTCAAACCTTTATCAACTCGGTCATCAGGCAGGCCAGTAAAGTGGGTGCCAGGGCGCGCAAAGGAGGTAGCCGTCCGGGTGCGCGGCTGGGCCGTGGCCATGTGGCAGCACGTTTTGCCGGTCAGTCCCTGGCGCCCAATGCCCGGCGGGTCACCATCAAGACCCGGCTGGTGAATCTGTCCAAGGCTGGCAAGCGTTCGACCATCACTCACCTGCGCTATATCGAGCGGGAAGGCGTGGGCCGTGATGGTGAACCGGGCAGGGCCTACAGCGCGCTGAGTGACGATGCCGACCTGGCGGATTTCGAACAGCGTGGCCGCAAGGATCGCCACCAGTTCCGCTTTATTGTTTCCCCCGAGGATGCGGCAGAGCTGGAAGACCTGCACCGCTATACCCGCGACCTGATGCAATGCATGGAGCAGGACCTGGGCACCCAACTGGATTGGGTGGCGGTGGACCACTGGAACACCGACAACCCCCATACCCATATCGTGTTGCGGGGCCGGGATGACCAGGAGCGGGATTTGATCATCTCCCGCGATTACATCGCTGATGGCATGCGTCATCGCGCCTGCGAACTGGCCACCGATTGGCTGGGCCCACGCACCGAACGGGAGATCCAGCGCAGCATGCAACGTGAGGTGGAACAGGAGCGCTGGACCGGCCTGGATCGCACCCTGCAGCGCGAGGCTGAGAATGGCGTGGTCGATAGGAATAAACTGGCGCAGCCGCGCCTGCAACGCCAGCGCTTGCTGCTGATGGGTCGCTTGCAACACCTGCAGCGCATGGGCCTGGCCAGTGAGCGACAGCCGGGCTGTTGGGATATCGATCCCGGCGCGGAACGGACCTTGCGAGCCATGGGCGAGCGGGGCGATATCATCCGCGCAATGCAGCGCGCCATGAGCGGCCAGCAGCGCGACCTGGAAGTGTTCGAGCCGACGGAAGAGGCCACTCCCCTCATTGGCGGCGTCGCCGCCAAGGGTCTGGCCGATGAGTTGCATGATAGGGGTTACCTGGTACTTGATGGTTTGGATGGCAAGGCGCATTACGTGGCGCTGCCTGCCGGCGCCGATCTGGCAGGGTTCCCAACCGGTGCCGTGGTGGAAGCCAGGAGTATGGGCAAGGTTCACGCCGTGGATCGCGAGATTACAGCGCTCAGCGAAGAGGGCCTGTACCGCCTGGATGCCAGACGGCTTCAGCAGGATAGAGATATGAAGGGTCGTGACCCCGAGGACGTTGTGACCACCCATCGTCGCCGGCTGGAAGCGTTGCGGCGAGCCGGTATTGTGGAACGGCTGGGCGAGGATGTCTGGCAGGTGCCGTCTGACCTGCCGGCACAGGGCCACCAATACGACCGGCAACGCAGCGGCGGCATTGTCGTCACCCTGAAATCCCACCTGTCCATCGAACGGCAAAGCCGGGCCATGGGGGCCACCTGGCTGGACCAGCAATTGATTGCAGGTGAGCAGGGGATAGGTGAGCAGGGGATAGGTGAGCAGGGTTTTGGTGCCGAGGTGAAAACGGCACTACAACAGCGTGCCGACTTCCTGGTTGAGGAAGGTCTGGCAGAAAAGCGGGGCCGGCGTGTCATTCTTGCCCGGAATCTACTTTCGACACTACGCAATAAGGAGCTGGCCAAGGCCGCGGAAGGCATCACGGCGGACGCCGGCCTGGCCTATCGTCCAGTGGCCGATGGTGAACGGGTCAGTGGTATCTATCGGCGCAGCCTGATACTGACCAGTGGGCGCTTTGCCATGCTGGATGATGGCATGGGCTTCAGCCTGGTGCCCTGGAAGCCGGTGATCGAGCAGCGCTTGGGGCAGTCCCTTTCAGCGGTGGTGCGGGGCAGCAGTGTCAGTTGGGAAGTCGGCAGGCAACGGGGCAGGGGGATCGGGTGAGAAGCAATAAATTCCTACTTTTTTAGTCAGGTATGTTGCGCTCCCGGTATGAATCCCGGTAAGATGCTAATAATTATCATTTAGGTTTTCGTGTCACTCACTGTCCAGCAGGACAAAAGGATCGCGCCAGGGGACTGTTCGTGTCAACCGGGAGTATTGCGCAGCAAGACATCCATGCTCTTTACAGCAACCATCATGGTTGGCTGCGGGACTGGTTGCGCGTAAAACTTGGCAATGCCAGCGACGCCGCCGATCTGGCCCACGATACCTTCCTGCGCCTGATGGTGTCCCGTCGCCCGCCGGCGCAACTCGGTGATGAGCCCCGTGCCTTATTGACCCATATTGCCAAGGGCCTGGTCGTTGATCACTGGCGGCGCGAAAGCGTGGAGCGGGCCTATCTTGAGGCGCTGGCGCAACTGCCCGAGGCCGAGGCGCCGTCTCCGGAAACCCAACTGCTGATCATCGACGCGCTGATGCGCATCGATGCGATGCTCACCACCATGGGGGCCCGCACCCGCGAAATATTCCTGTTGGCCCAACTCGACGGGTTGACGCTGAAACAGATTGCCGAGCAGACACAGACCCCGGTGATTACTGTGCGTCGGCACATCAAAAAAGCCTTGATGGCCTGCATGGTCATCGACCAGGGTTAGGGGAGAACAGTCCGTGTCTTCCGACGCCGCCATTGACAATACTCTGCTCCAAGAGGCGGCCGATTGGGCCATGACCTTTCGTTATGACACGCCCGACGCCTCGCAGCATCGAGCCTTCGAGCGCTGGCGGCAGCAAAGCCAGGCGCACGATGCAGCCTGGGAACGCGCCCAGTCGGTCTTCCATACCTTTGAGCAGGTGCCGGAACCCATCGGCAAGAAGGCCATTGCCAGTCTGAAAACCAACTATGATCGGCGCCGCATGCTGAAACTGCTGTCCGCGGCGCTGGTGGCGGTACCCGCCGGTTGGCTGACCTGGCGTCAGTTGCCGTGGCAGAGCTGGGCCGCCGATGTTCGGACCGCCACCGGCGTCCGCCGCAGTATCGACCTGCCCGATGGCTCGCAGTTGGTACTGAATACCAATAGCGCGGTGAACATCGCGTTCACTGCGCAGGCCCGCCGTATCCGCCTGGTCGAGGGCGAGATACTGATCACCACCCACACAGATCCCGCTCCGGTAGCCCGACCCTTCCTGGTGGATACCGACTATGGTGTCGTCCGTGCCCTGGGCACACGCTTCAGTGTGCGCAAACTGGATCAACAACATTGCCGCGTGGCGGTGTTTGAAAGCGCTGTCGAGGTCCGCCCATTGGCGGGTACCGTCCGCACGCTGAATGCCGGCGAGCAGGCCGACTTTGATATGAGCGGCGTCACCGCACCATTGCCAGTCGAAAACAGTGCGGCGCTGTGGGAGCAGGGCATGCTGCTGGCCAAGGACATGCGCCTGGGCGATGTGATCGATGAACTGGCCCGCCATCGGCACGGCATACTGCGCTGCGATCCGGCGGTGGCCGGGCTGCGTGTTTCCGGCGCCATCTCCCTGGCCGACACCGATGCCGGGTTGGCCCTGTTGGAAAAGAACCTGCCGGTGCGCATCCGTCGCGCCACGCCCTATTGGGTGAACGTCGTTCCCCAGGGCTGAACTACCAGCCCAAGCCCTCTCTCTGGTCTGGCTGACGGCAGTGCTGAAAATTTTTTTTGCCTCGGGGTGATCACTTTTTTGATCTCGTTCGGTGTACTGAGTGAAAGCGCGTTTTTTCCAACGCCCGAAAACACTCAAACACACACGAATCAAAGGTAGTAACCATGGCTCCAAGGCGCCCCCGTTCCGCTTCATCCTCTGCGTTATCCCTCCAGACCACGCCACCGTGCTTCAAAACCAAAGTGTTGACTCTGGCCATTGGCTGTACGTTAGCCGGGTTGGCCTGCACGGCGGTATTGATGCCTGGTATCGCACAGGCGCAGGAGCCAGCGGAAACAGCCGCGGAGCGGGAATATGCCATCGGCCCCGGTGCACTCAGCGATGTGCTGGCTGAATTCTCCGCCATGGCGGGTGTGCAATTGGTCTTTGAGCCGCAAATGCTGGCGGGACTGCAAAGCCCGGGGCTGCAGGGGCGTCACAGCGTGCAGGAAGGCTTCTCACAACTGTTGCAAGGTAGTGGTTACCGCTTGGTGTCTGAAGGCGATGGGGCGTATTCGTTGCGTGAAGTGCCTGCAGGGACTATGACGTTGCCTCCGGTACAAATCAGCGGCACTCCATTGGGAGCAATCACTGAAGGAACTGGCAGTTATACAACTGGATCAAGCAGTACGGCCACCCGACTGCCATTATCTATTAGAGAGACCCCTCGATCTGTCAGCGTCATGACCCGCCAACGGATGGATGATCAGGGGATCACCCAGCTTATGGAGCTTGCTCAAGAAACACCAGGTTTAACTGTTAATCAAACAGGGGCCATGGGCGCTGATGCGACTCCAATTTACTCTCGTGGCTTTATCGTTGAAAACTATCAGATTGATGGCATAAGAAGGGACAATAGTAGCTATCGTTCTCTAGTTCAAACCAATGATATGGCTGTTTACGACAGAGTCGAAATCGTACGTGGTGCGACCTGTCTGATGAACGTTATTGTTACACCTGCAGCCACCATCAACCTGATTCGAAAGCACCCCTCAGACCAGACTGAATTTTCACTAACAACCCCAGCTGGATCTTGGGGCTACTATCGAGTCGAGTTTGATGCGGGTTCCCCTTTAAACGACAGTGGTACCGTTCGTGGGCGAGTAGTAACGGCCTATCAGGAAAACGACTCCTACGTTGACCGTCTTCATGAACGTAAAAAAGTTTTTTACGGTGTTCTGGATATCGATCTCACAGCAAAAACGCTTGTATCAGTCGGAGTGGATATACAGGAACATGGAGCATACGGTAACGCGAGGACCGGTTACCGACCGTTTTTTTCTGATGGATCGCCTGCAAACTGGTCCCCATCAGATTCAAACGCTGCCAACTGGGCATCTTCAGACCGTAATAACCAGTCCTACTTCACCTCTCTTGAACATTATTTCGTAAATGGTTGGTTGATAAAAGCCACGCTAGATCATACCACCCTAGACCACGAAGAGATGTGGGGTTGGGTAAATAACGAAGTAAATAGCGACACAGGACAAGTCACATTAAATAACCGATTGGGGAAAGGA
>JBKDZQ010000280.1:0-6264 GCA_047971325.1 Parahaliea sp. | reverse complement strand
CCGGGCCGCCGCCATGGCCCGGGACATGGGCTGAAGCCCGCCCGCTACTGCCCGAACCTCAAAGGAGACCGTTCCACGTGACCGCCCTCAACGAAATCCTTGTCTACCTGTTGCAGACCGCGCTCAGCCTCTACCTGGTTGCCATGCTGCTGCGCTTCCTCCTGCAACTGGTGCGCGCCGACTTCTACAACCCCGTCAGCCAGTTCCTGGTGAAGATCACCAACCCGCTGGTGGTGCCGGTGCGCCGGCTGGTGCCGGGCTTCGGTGGCGTCGACCTGGCCTCCCTGCTGCTGGCGCTGGTGCTGCAGATCCTCGGCATCGTCGCCATGCTGTGGCTCTACGGCCTGAAGGCGCCAAACATTGCGGTATTGGTGGTGTGGGGCGTGCTTGGGCTGGCTGCACTGGTAGTGAACGTTTACTTTTTTGATATTCTGGCGGTCATCATCCTGAGCTGGGTGGCGCCGGGCGGCAACAATCCCCTGCTGGTGGTGCTGTACCAGCTCACCGAGCCGGTGATGCGTCCTTTCCGCAAACTGCTGCCGGCGATGGGCGGCCTCGACTTCTCGCCTATCCTGGTATTCGTGGCCATCAACGTCATCCAGATACTGTTGCGCAACCTGGCCGCCGGTGTGAATCTGCTCCCAGCGCTGGTCATCGGCCTGTAGGGACAATACCGTGACATCGGCAATCGACCCCCACTGTGTCGGCATCGTGAAGCCCCGGGTGGCGCATTTCGACGAGCCCCTGCACCTGGCCTGTGGCCGCGACCTGGGGCCCTACCAGCTGGTCTACGAAACCTACGGCGAGCTGAACGCCGGGCGCAGCAACGCGGTGCTGATCTGCCACGCCCTCAGCGGCCACCACCACGCCGCTGGCTACCACAGCGAAGATGAACGCAAGCCGGGCTGGTGGGACGACTACATCGGCCCCGGCAAGCCCATCGACACCCGCCGCTTTTTCGTAGTCAGCCTGAACAACCTGGGCGGCTGCCACGGCTCCACCGGCCCGGCCTCCATCAACCCCGACACCGGCCACCCCTGGGGGCCCGACTTCCCCCCCCTGCGGGCACGGGACTGGGTGCACAGCCAGCGCCGGCTGGCGGACCGGCTGGGCATAGACTGCTGGGCCGCCATCATCGGCGGCAGCCTGGGGGGCATGCAAGCCATGCGCTGGGCGCTGGAATACCCACTGCGGGTGCAGCACTGCGTGGTGATCGCCTCGGCCATGAAACTGAGCGCCCAGAATATCGCCTTCAACGAAATCGCCCGCCACGCCATCCAGTCGGACCCGGACTTCGCCGGCGGCCGCTACCTGGAGCAGGGCACGGTGCCCGCCCAGGGCCTGGCGCTGGCGCGCATGGTGGGCCACATCACCTACCTTTCCGACGACGCCATGGCGCAGAAATTCGGCCGCGATCTGCGCTCGGGCAGCCTGGAGCAGGGTGGCGAAGACGGGGTGGAGTTCCAGGTGCAGAGCTACCTGCGCTACCAGGGCAGCCAGTTCTCCGGCAGTTTCGACGCCAACACCTACATCCTGATGACCCACGCCCTGGACTACTTCGACCTGGCCCGGGAGTACAACGACGACCCGGTGGCGGCCTTCCGCCACGCCCGCTGCAGCTTTCTGGTGGTGTCCTTCTCCACCGACTGGCGCTTCTCGCCGGCGCGCTCCCGGGAGATCGTCGACGCCCTGATCGCCGCCGACCGCCCGGTGACCTACGCCGAAATCGACGCCGACGATGGCCACGACGCCTTCCTGATGCCCATTCCCCGCTACCGGGACGTGTTTACCGCGTATATGCGGCGGGTCGGGCAGCCGGCGGGAGAGCCCTGATGCGCCTCGACCTCACCCGCATCCAGCCCTGGATCGCCCCCGGCTCCCGCGTGCTCGACCTGGGCTGCGGCAACGGCGAATTCCTGCAACGCCTGCGCGACGAGCGCCAGGTGCGTGGCCTGGGGCTGGAAATCGCCCCGGACAACATCACCGCCGCCGTCGCCCGGGGCTTGGACGTGGTAGAGCAGAACATGGACCAGGGCTTGGCCAACTTTCCCGACCAGAGCTTCGACACCGTGGTCATGGCCCACGCCCTGCAGGCAGTGCACTACCCGGACCTGGTGGTGGAGGAAATGCTGCGCATCGGCCGCGAGGGCATTGTCACCTTCCCCAACTTCGGCCACTGGCGCTGCCGGCTCCACCTGGGCACCCGCGGCCGCATGCCGGTGTCGAAGTTCATGCCCTACAGCTGGTACGACACCCCCAATATCCACTTTTGCACGGTGCGCGATTTCGAGACCCTGTGCCAGGACAAGGACATCCGCATCCTCGACCGGGAAACTGTCGGCAACACCGACAGCGCCCCGCTGGCCCGCGCCTGGCCCAATCTCTGCGCCGTGACCGCCATCTACCGGATTACCCGCTGATATGCACACTGCCCGCTTCGCCCTGATCGCCGCCCTGGCCCTGCTGCTGGCGCCACTGGCCGCACCTCCCGCCCTGGCCCAGCAAAGCGAGCGCTTCGGCCCCTACGAGCTGCACTACGCCGTAGTCAACACCACCTTCATCGACCCACAGGTGGCAGCCCGCTACGGCATCGTGCGCGGGGACAGGCGCGCCTTCGTCAACCTGGCCATCCGCGAGCACCTGGCAGACGGCAGCGCCGTCAACCGCCCGGCCCTGCTCAAGGGCCGCACCTGGGACCTGATGCAGGGCCAGGATCTCAGCTTCCAGGAGATTCGCGAGGGTGCGGCGGTCTACTACATCGCGCCCTTCAGGTTCATCAACCGCGAGTGGCGCCATTTCGAGGTCTACTTCCGCCCCGAGGGTGGCGGGCAGACCCTCAGCTTCAAATTCAAACACCAGCTGTTTATCCACTGACATGGCAAGCACGGACCACAGCACCACCGGGAACACCGGCAACACCGGCAACACCGGCAACACCGTGATACTGGCCAGCGGCAACGCCGGCAAGCTGAAGGAACTGGGCCGCATCCTCGCCCCGCTGGGGCTGCAACTTCGCTCCCAGGCGGAGCTCGCGGTACCGGAGGTGGTGGAGGACGGCCTGACCTTCGTCGAAAACGCCCTGCTCAAGGCCCGTGCCGCCGCCCGCCACAGCGGCCTGAGCGCCATCGCCGACGACTCCGGCCTGGAAGTGGACGCCCTGGACGGCGCCCCCGGCATCCGCTCCGCCCGCTATGCCGCCGGCGAGCACTGGGGCGAGGGCGACGCCGGCAACAACCGCAAGCTGCTGGCGGCCCTGGAGGGCCTGCCCCGGGAACAGCGCGGCGCCCGCTTCCAGTGTGTGCTGGTGTATCTGCGCCACGCCGAGGACCCCACCCCCATCATCTGCCAGGGCGCCTGGGAGGGTTTCATACTGACCGAGCCCCGCGGCGAGCAGGGCTTCGGCTACGACCCCCTGTTCTACGTGCCGGGCTACGACAGCAGCGCGGCGGAACTGGAACACGACCTGAAGAACCGCATCAGCCACCGCGCCCGAGCCTGCGCGCAACTGGCGGAGGCGCTCTCCCGCCGGCCCCGCTGATGACCGCCGTAGCGCCGCCACTGGGCCTCTACATCCACCTGCCCTGGTGCGAGCGCAAGTGCCCCTACTGCGACTTCAACTCCCACGAAAGCCACGCCATTCCCGAGCAGGCCTACATCGACGCCCTGCTGCGCGACCTGGACGGTGAAGCCGCGCGCGCCGGCGGGCGCCCCCTGGACACCCTGTTCATCGGCGGCGGCACCCCCAGCCTGTTCAGCGCCGGCGCCATCGCCCGCCTGCTGGCGGGCATCGCCCGGCGCCTGCCGCTGGCGGCGAATGTCGAGGCCACCATGGAGGCCAACCCCGGCAGCGCCGAGGCGGAGAAATTCGCCGGCTTTCGCGCCGCCGGCATCAACCGCCTGTCGCTGGGCGTGCAATCCTTCCACGACCAGCAGCTCCGGGCCCTGGGGCGCATCCACAGCGCCGACCAGGCCCACGCCGCCATCGCAGCGGTGCGGACCGCGGGCTTCGAGCGCTTCAATATCGACCTGATGCACGGCCTGTCCGGCCAGAGTGCCGAACTCGCCGCCGCCGACCTGCGCATCGCCCTGGACTACCGGCCACCGCATCTGAGCTGGTACCAGCTCACCATCGAGCCCAACACCGTGTTTCACAAGCGTCCGCCGGCACTGCCGGTGGAGGACGCGCTGGCGGATATCCAGGAGCGCGGGGAAAGGCTGCTGCAAGGTGCCGGCCTGGGCCAGTACGAAGTCTCCGCCTGGTCGCTGCCGGGCGGCGAATGTCGCCACAACCTCAACTACTGGACCTTCGGCGACTACCTGGCCATCGGCGCCGGCGCCCACGGCAAGATCACCCAGCCGGACGGGCGCATCCAGCGCTACGCCAAGCGCCGCCAGCCGGGGGACTACATGGCCAGCGCCGCCGGGGGTTTCGAGGCCAGCCGGCGCTGGCTGACGGCGGAGGAACTGCCGGGGGAGTACCTGCTCAACGCCCTGCGCCTGGCCGGCGGCACGCCGCTGGCGGCTTTCACAGAACGCACAGGGCTGCCGCTGTCGGCGATCCAGGCCAGGCTGGATGCATTAATGGAGCGCGGTTTACTGGAGATCGTCGATGGCCGACTGCGCTGCACCAGCGTCGGCTGGCGCTTTCTGGACAGTGTGGTGGGGGAGTTTTTCTGAATCGCCTGTTTCGCTGTCGAATGTCCAAGACCATCACTTTGCGTGATGCTGGCGCCGGGGAACGATCGAGAGCACAAACCCCAGGATCAGTGCCCCGGAAAACCCCCAGTTGATCAGGCTGGCGGTACTGAGCACATCCGGCGCCCCGAACGAATCGAAGTGGACCAGTTCCCGACCGATCTGTTCGAAGGTCAGCAGCAGGAAAGCCAGAGGAATCATGGCCCGGTAGCGGACGAGGGCAATCACCCCGAACAGGCCAATGGTCAGCAATCCTGCAGCCCAGGCGGAAGCAAAAAAGACGAGGTCGGCAGCCGCTGCGCTGCCGTAGGCATCGAGCGGAATACCGTCAATGTCCTGAAGAATCTGCCGTGGATCAAGGAAAGGATTGAATCCCGCCATGTTGAAGCCCATTGCCAGCTTCAGCAGCAGCAGTGGCACGAACAGCACAAGCGCCAGCCACTGGCCGCGATAGGTGTTGTCGATGATGCGGGGAAACAGCAAGGCTGGCATAGCGGCAGGCTCTGGTATACATCAGCTCATTGTAGCGCGGCTCCGGCCGCCCGGTCGCGGCGACCTGTCCCGAAAAAACACCGCTTCGTCGATTGATCCTGCCTCCCTTGGGGCACTTTCCGGCACACGACTTTGCCCCGGACTGTTCTATCGGCCCTGTTTGGCGCGACGCACCCTCAGCACCAGCAGCAAACCCAGCACCAGTACCGCAACCAGCCTGACATCCAGCTTCAGGCCCGCGTCCCGCGGGACCGGGGCTTGCCCCGGCCTTTGCCCGCCCGCCTGCAACAGGTGTGAATACCGCTTGACCAGATCCTGGGCGTTGTAGCTATCCGGTTCTATTTGTACGTAGTGCTGAAAGTAGGGCCGGTATTTTTGAGCCATTTTCATGTCGTAATAGATACGTCCACCCCAGTAATAGGCCTCTGTATTGCCGGGGTTGAGCGCGATTGCGCGGTCCATATGCTCCGCGGCCTCTTCCGGTTTTTTCGCGTACTGCCACAGCGTTTTGGCCAGACGATAGTGTGCGTCCCAGCTCTGGTCCCATTGCTCCAGTATTTTCCGGTAAATCGTGATCGCTTCCGGGTATGTATTGTCGTTGGTCTTTTCGTTCGCCTCCCTGAGCATGGCCCTCAGCAATTGCCTGTCCCTGTCCGTTGCTGCCTGCGACGTGGCTGTCTGCAGGGCCAGATCATGGCGCAGTTCGTTGTGATCATTGAGGTCTTCGTAGCCCAGGGCCAGGCCATAGACACGTTGACGAAGTAAAGCTGGCAGCGAGTGATCACAACTGGCTTTGCGGCGGCCATCCTCCATGACGCGGGTAATGGCCTCGGTCAGGCTCATTTGTCGATCGACTTGGGCAAGCAGGCCAATCCCCGCATGCTGGTGATGTTGCCACCGCTGAAGTCGGCTTCAACTTTACGGCGCTGGGTGGCAGTGGCCGGAAATTCGATGGGTTTCTGGTAGCATTCTGTCACAGCGGAATTTCTTGTTGTTGAGGACTCGACACCCTTATTTTCAAGCCGAGATGGCAGAATTAATTCTACTTTGTCACATTCGTAGCGGCGATAATCAAGT
>JBKDZQ010000279.1:0-2037 GCA_047971325.1 Parahaliea sp. | reverse complement strand
CGGGAGCGCCCGCATGCTTGAAGCGCTGAGCCAGCCGGCCTGGTTCCTACCCCTGGTAATGCTGATGCTCGGCCTGGTGGTGGGCAGCTTTCTCAATGTGGTGATCTACCGCCTGCCACTGATGCTGGAGTCCGGCTGGCGGCGGGACTGCTGTGAACTGCTGGAACTCGAGCAGGAAGCGCCGGCGCCGGCCATGAATCTGGCCACCCCCAACTCCCGCTGCCCCCACTGCCAGGCGCCCATTCGGCCCTGGCAGAATATTCCGGTGTTCAGCTACCTGTTGTTGCGGGGGCGCTGCGCCAACTGCGACGTTCGAATTTCCCCCCGCTACCCCATCGTGGAGGTGCTCACCGGGCTCGCCAGCCTGTTCCTGGCCCTGCACTTGGGCCCCTCGCCTGCCCTGCTCGGAGCCGTCCTGCTGAGCTGGGCGCTGATCGCCCTGACCCTGATCGACATCGACCACCAGCTGCTACCGGACAATATCACCCTGCCCCTGCTATGGCTGGGGCTCTTGTGGAACCTGTTTGGTGTCTTCGCCCCGCTGCCGGACGCGGTGATTGGCGCGGTGGCGGGCTATCTCAGCCTGTGGTCGGTATACTGGCTGTTCAAGCTGCTCACCGGCAAGGAGGGCATGGGCTACGGCGACTTCAAGCTGCTGGCGGCGCTGGGCGCCTGGCTGGGCTGGCAGGCCCTGCCGATGATCATCCTGCTATCGTCGCTGGTGGGGGCTATCGTCGGCATCGTGCTGATGGTCGTACGCCGCCGCGGTCGCGACGTTCCCATTCCCTTTGGCCCCTACCTGGCCATGGCCGGCTGGCTGGCACTGGTGTGGGGCGAGCGCATCACCGCCGGCTATTTCAGCGCAACCGGTATTCAACCGTGAACAGGTACATTCCTGACAGGCACAGCTTAGTGAGTGCAGACACACCATGAAGGTCGTCGGCATTACCGGCGGTATCGGCAGCGGCAAATCCGCCCTTACCCGCATCCTCGAAGAGCGGGGCATCACCGTGGTGGACGCCGATGTGGTGGCACGTCAGGTGGTGGAACCCGGCACTTCCGCCCTGGCTGCCATCGCTGAATGCTTCGGCCCGCACATCCTGCAGGCCGACGGTGGCTTGGACCGCGCCGCACTGCGCAAGCTGGTGTTCGCCGACCCGGCCAAACGCCAATGGCTGGAGCACCTCACCCACCCGCTGATCGGCGCCGAAATCCAGCGCCAGCTTGCCGCGGCCACCTCCCCCTACACCGTGCTCAGCTCACCCCTGTTGCTGGAGGGCAACCAATCCGCACTGGTGGAAAAAGTGATCGTGGTGGATGTACCGATGGAAGTCCAGGTGTCACGCACCATGTCCCGCGACGACAACGACGAGACCCAGGTGCGGCGCATCATCGCCGCCCAGATGGACCGGCAAGCGCGACTCGCCAGAGCGGACTGGGTGGTGGACAACAGCGGAACGCTGGCGGAGCTGGAACAGCAGGCGCGGCAACTGCACCGGCAATTGCTGAACTGGGCCAGAGGCTGAAGACTCCAGTCTCCAGCACTTTTGCCATAAGCACGATAGCCCTTAGTTCCGTCGGGTAGACGACGGTGTCACCACCGTCGCCCCCCACAGATCCGGACGTGCGCGATTAACGCATCCGGCTCCTCAATTCATCACGTTTGCAGGGGTCATGGTCATCACCTTCGCCGGTGGCAACGAGTAACGCCGCAACAGGCGGATCACTCGCTCCCCCGTCAGTCGGTGGCGCTGTGACCGCCGCCGCAACCACTTGATCCAGACTTGCTCCACCACGTACCGGAAACGGCCGATCGCTGCACTGTTGCCGCGAAGACCGAAATAGGCGTAGTGCCCCCTCACCTTACGGCTCAGGGCTGCATGTTGCTCTGGCAGTGACTTGTGACGGTGGATTTTGCACCACTGAGCCATCGCTTTCACCCCCCGCGCAAACCTCGATTTCATCGTGTTGCGATGGATGCTCCAGCGACCCCGGCGACTTTTCCTCCAATAATGCGTAAATCCCAGGAAGTCGATA
>JBKDZQ010000278.1:0-1655 GCA_047971325.1 Parahaliea sp. | reverse complement strand
GCCCGGTGGAGTGAACCTTGCAGGCATTGCCGCCAGCGCGCTTGACCTCGTACATGACCTGGTCCGCGAGCATCACCAGCTCGTCGAAGCTGTCGGCGTGATCGGGGTAGAGGGCGATGCCGATGCTGGCGCCGACGTTGACCACATTGCCGTCTTCCCGCGTGATATTCTCGGACAGGCGTTCCAGGATGCGCTCCGCCAGGTGGTGGATGTTGGAGCCGTTGAGGCCGCTGAGCACCACCACCACGAACTCGTCGCCGCCCCAGCGCACCGCGAGATCGTTGCTGCGCACGCTGGACTGCAGGCGCGCGGCAACTTCATTTAGCACCATGTCTCCGGCCTGGTGGACAATGTTGTCGTTGATCGGCTTGAAGCCGTCCAGGTCGATCAGCATCAGGCCCAGGAAGCCGGTCCGGTTGGGGCCGTGGGCCAGGAGTGCGGCGATGCGCTGTTCACAGGCGCGCCGGTTCATCAGTCCGGTCAGGGGGTCGCGATCGGCCTTGATGAGGGCAGCCTGCTCGCGGTTGGTGCGCTCGGTGATATCGTAGACGATGCACTCCACCAGTTGGGAACTGGGGCTTTCCTGCACGCTGGAAAACAGGGCGTGGAGCCATTTGATGGAGACCCCGCCAGGGTTCTTCAGTTGCAGGTCCAGCTCTGCCTTGCGGCCCTGCAGGGCCTCGTTCATGGCGCGATGAATCTCTTTGTTGGCACTGAAGCGGCCGGGGAAGTAGCTGCCCGGGTCGCCGTCGGGCGTGGCGGAAAAGTGCCCTCCGAGCAACTGGGTAAAGGCGCTGTTGCACATCCTGACCTGGCCGTCGGGCTCCAGCAGGGCGATGCCGCTGCTGGCGCTTTCGAAGATCAGGCGGAAGCGGTCGGCCAGGGAGGCGATGCGGGAGCGCAGGGCCCGCTCCTCGTCAAAGGAGTGTGCCACCGACTCGATCAGGTGGTTGATGTCGTCGACCAGCTGGCCAATCTGGTTCTCCTTGTGCCATTGTAGCGGCCGCAGCAGGGTCGCTTCGCCGGGTGTGACCGAGTGCAGCCCCTGGGCCAGTTGCCGCAGGGGCTTGATGAGCTGGTGGTGTACCGTCAGGATGGCTACCGCGATCAGCGCCAGCGCCAGAGCCACCAGGCTGGTGATGTTATCCCAGGCGATGGTTCTGGCGTTGCGCTCGATAAAGGTTCGGTCGATATAAACGGTTATCTCGCCAACTTTCTCGTTTTCCATAATGGGGGATGAAAGAGTGAAGGAGAGTGGCCGCAGGTGGCTGGATTGTTGCGCCTGTCCCTTGGAGATCGTGCCCGATTTGCTGGACAGGACCACGCCGGCGATGGCATCGGTCCGGGAAATACCCTCGACAATTTCACGTGCCAGTACCTGGTCGTCAAGATGGGCGGCGATGGCGGCGCTGCTGGCCAGTGCCTCTACCAGGTTGCCCAGTCGCGAGTCGGTGTTGGCCAGTTCCTTGTTGTAGCTCTTGAGATAGACATAGGCCGACAGCGCCGCGGACAACAGCAGTGCCAGCAGGGCGATGGCGATACCGGTACGAAGTGCCAGGCTCCGGCGGAAACTACCGAACATGCATCAGCAGCCGGACGGAGTCATCGACATCGCTCTGGGGGATATGGGCAGCCAGGAAAAGCAGTGCGGTTGA
>JBKDZQ010000277.1:0-1630 GCA_047971325.1 Parahaliea sp. | reverse complement strand
GGCAAGGATCGCTAGGGGAACGCGGCGGCGCAACGTTGCTGACCTGGATGCTGGCACTGAATGGTGTTCTCTCTTGGGCGCTGTGATAACCGCATCAGGCCATTCTGCCTTAAATTTGCGTCACTGTTCAGGCAGCTCGGATGTGTCCGGTAGTGTCCGCGGCCACCACCACCCGTTGAACGGTGCTGAGTGAGATTGCGGTAGCATCGGGCTGGATAATTTCACATACTCAAGCAGTCCCTGGCGGGATGAGGCGAGACAATAACCACGATCCAAGGAGTGATGGCAATGGCCGGCACCTACGACCTGAAGAAAAGCACCAGCGGTAAATTCATGTTCAACCTGAAGGCCGGGAACGGCCAGATCATCCTGACCAGCGAGCTGTATGAAAGTAAATCCGCCGCGGAGAACGGCATCGAATCGGTGCGCAAGAATTCTCCCGACGATGGCCGTTATGAACGCAAACTCTCCAAGAAGAACGAGCCCTATTTCAACCTGAAAGCCGCCAACGGACAGGTCATTGGCAAAAGTGAGATGTACTCCGGAGCAGCGGCCATGGAGAACGGCATTCAATCGGTCAAGACAAACGGGCCGACCGGTAAGGTTGTCGACAATACCTGATCACGTTCTCGTTACCTGACCGGACCCTGCAGTACCCGGGTTCTTCACGCTGGAACCCGACTGCTATCCCCCTTCCAGTCGCTTATTGATGCGAACGACTACACTACTCCTCACTGGGTCAGGCCTCCTCACCCAGGTGCCCGCACTGCAGAAACGGAGCTCGTGACATGCCAAGCATCCTGGACAGCCCGCCCAGTGGCATCGTCAATGAGCTCAACGGTCTGAATTTAGCGCTCGACAGCGCTATCCCCGCTAAGCAGCCCGGCAAGAACCTGCTGATTGCCAGCTGGAATATTCGGTCGTTTGGCTCGCTGACACGAAAGTGGACCGCCTCCGCCAATGATTCGCCGAAACTAGTCCTGCGTGGTCTGCGTACCAGTATCGAGATCATCTCTCGTTTCGACGTGATCGCACTCCAGGAAGTCGTGGGAGACCTTCGGGCCCTGCGAGACTTGATGAAGTTCCTCGGGGATAACTGGTCCTTCCTGATGACCGATGTGACGGCGGGCGACAGTGGCAACAATGAGAGAATGGCTTTTGTTTTCGACCGCACCCGCGTCAAACCCTCTGGCCTGGCCGCGGAAATCGTTATCCCACCGCAGTGGAAGGATGACTTGCAGCCGGATGCATTGGCCAAGCAGTTTGCCAGAACGCCTTATGCCGTCAGCTTCAAAGCCGGCGAGCAGACCTTCATTTTGGTGACATTACATGTCGAATTCGGCAACTCGTCGGCGGATCGCATCGACGAGCTTCGCAACATTGCGCGCTGGATGAGAGAGTGGGCTGATCGCTCTAACCGGTGGCATCAAAGCCTACTGACTCTGGGGGATTTCAACATTGATCGCCGTGGCGACGATCTCTGGCAGGCGTTCACTTCGACCGGGTTGACGGTGCCTGACGACCTCCACCGGGTACCCAGAACCCTCTTTTCAGATCCGGCGAACCCGGATCTCGACAAATTCTACGATCAGATCGCCTGGTTCGAGACCGGCTCCAAAAAACGAAGGAT
>JBKDZQ010000276.1:0-2128 GCA_047971325.1 Parahaliea sp. | reverse complement strand
TCATCCGTTGTCGTTGGGCAGGAAGGAGTAGTGCTCGGCGTAGTACATCATCTGCTCTTCGAAAGTCTGGGGATAGCTGAGCTTGATATCCACAATCCTGCCATCCTTCACCACCGGGTCCAGATAGGGATTGACGAAGCCCCTGTAGGGCGCCACATCCAGTGCCGCGTAGCGCGCCAGTACCTCGGCGTGCAGTTGCGGGTCCACCTGGGTGCCATAGTTCTCCACCAGCTGCTGGATGGCGTCGAAGTCGCCCTCGGACTTGATGCGCTGTAGCTCCCGCAGCTGCCGGCCAAAGATCGTGCGCAAGGCCTGGTAGTCGTTGACCACGAAATAGGTCTTGCCCTCGCGCACCCGGCGCTCGATGACCTTGTCGTCGGCGCCCATCTCCATGGCCCAGCGCGCCACCATGGCGCGGTTGCGCATGTGGGCCTCCTCGATCAGCTCACCGGGTTTGAGACGGTAGAGCTGGGTCAGAATGCCGTTGCGGACATAGCCGTCATACTCGGCCCTGCCCGCGTCCAGGCTCGGCATCAGGCCCATCTCCACCAGTTTCGGGTCCATCATGTAGTACAGGGCCACCAGATCAGCACGGCCCTCCTCCAGGGTGGAGGAGTACTGTTTGAGCGTCTCCTTGGGCGTGCCGACCCCGGAATTGATCCTGCCGGAGGCGTGGCCGATCACCTCGTGCATGTCGGTGTGCAGGGCACTGGTGACCTGCTTGTACTGCTCGGAGCGATCAATCTCCGCCTGGTCCCAGGCGAACTCGTGCAGGGCCTTGTTCGGTATGGCGTCATGCGCGGCCACGATATTGGACAGGTTCACCGATTTGGAACCGTGGCTGGCGCGGATCCAGTTGGCGTTGGGCAGGTTGATGCCGATGGGACTGCTGGGCGAGGCGTCACCGGACTCCGCCACCACGGTGATGGCCTTGCCGAGAATGCCCGTCACGCTGGCGCGCTTGTGCTCGTCCATGATCGGCGAGTGGTCCTCGAACCACTGGGCCTGGGCGCCGATGGCGGCGATGCGTTTGGAGGTTTCCTCGTCGCGGAAGGACACCACGGACTCGTAGGAACCGCGATAGGCAATGGGGTCGTTGTAGACCTCGATATAGCCGTTGACCACATCGATCCGCGAATCGGCGTCCTCCACCCAGGCGAGACTGTAGTCGTCGAAGGTCCGCAGGTCACCCGTCCGGTAGAACTTCACCAGCAATTCCAGGGCCCGGCGCTGCCTGTCGTTCTCGGCCACGGCAATGGCCTTGCTCAGCCACACCACGATCTGCTCGATGGCCGGCGAGTACATACCGCCGACTTTCCACACCCGCTCGCGCAGCTTGCCGTCGGCGCCTTTCACCAGTTTGGAATTGAGTCCGTGGGAGACCGGCTCGTCGCCGTCGGCGGCGGACTGTTTGGCGTAGAACGCACGCACCTCCTCCTCGGTCACATCATCGGCGTAGAAATTCACCGCCGAGGCTGCCACCTTGTCGACATCCGCCGCGGTGTTGACCTTCTTCGGCGCAATAGTGGGGTCGAACAGGATCGGCGTCAGCTCGGCGATCAGCCCGGCGGCATCCTGGCCCTCCCGCAGGGGCAGGTCACCAGCCGCGGCCACCGCATTCACCAGGGCAGCAAAATCCGCCTTGCTGAAGGCGGGCTGGAATTTCAAGGTGGAATAGTGGTGGTGAATGCCGTTGGCAAACCAGACCTGTCTGGCGTAGGTCATGAAGCTGGCGAAGGCCTCGGTGCCGCGATCGCCCCGGTAGTTGCGCACGATGGACTCGATGGTGCGGCGGACGCGCAGGTTGTGGCGGTAGTTCGGGTCCCACATGATGTCGCGACCGGCGTAGGCGGCCTGGTACAGGTAGTAGAGCAGTTCCTTCTGTTGCAGGCTCAGATCCCCGAAACCCGGCACCTGGTAGGCCAGTACCTGGATATCGGCGAAGCGGTCGATGATGTAGCGAAAGCCCTCCTGCTCGCTGTCTGCGGCCACGGTGGCCTGGTCCGTGGCCGCCGGGACGGCACTGCGCGGTTCCTGGGCGGAGGGGTCGTTACAGGCCACCAACAGGGCGGCCACGGGTACCAGAAGGACTTTTTTCATAGCATCCTGCAATATATCGAAATGACGC
>JBKDZQ010000275.1:0-1691 GCA_047971325.1 Parahaliea sp. | reverse complement strand
GACGCGGACTGATAACAGAGGCTATATCGCCGCCCCGGAACGGCTGGTGGCCAGTCTTTGTCTGCTATTGCTGCTGGCCGTCCCTCCGGCTCGCAGCCAATCCTTCTCGCTCGCCGACATCCAGAGCGTGTTCCCGGAGGCCGACAGCGCGGCGCTGCTGGCGCCGGAAATCCCGGTGGCCAGCGTGCGTGACCGCCGCGGCGCCCCGCTTGGTTTTATCGCCAGCAGCCTTGATCTGGCGCCAATCCCCGGCTACTCCGGCAAGCCCATCGACCTGCTGGCAGGACTGGACTCCGAGGGCAGGATTCAGTCCGTCTCCATCCGCTCCCATGAGGAGCCCATCCTGGTGATCGGCCTGTCGGAAAGCGACCTGACCAGGTTCCTGAGCCAGTTCAGCGGCGCAGCCGCCAGCGACCGGTTCCGGGTGGGCGCCAACAACAGGCCCGGCTATGTCGGCATCGACGGCATTTCCGGGGCCACCATCACCGCCATGATCCTGGCCCGCAGCGTCAGTCAGACCGCCCAGCGCATGTGGGCCCAGGTGGAGCAACAGGGCCAGCCCGTCACTGCCCTGCCGACCGTAACCGCCGAACCCGAAAGCCTCGCAGATCAACTCTCGTCCTGGGAAGACAAGACGCTGGAGCTGGCTCTCACCGTGCTCGCACTGGGCATTTTGCTGTTCATTCTGTTCTTCCAGGACTGGATAGTGCGCCACCGCACACTGTTCCATTGGCTGCGCAACGGCTTCCTGCTGTTCAGCGTGCTGTTCTTTGGCATCTATTGCGCGGCCCAGCTGTCGGTGGTCAACCTGCTCGCCTTCTTCCACACCCTGGCGGGAGGCTTTACCTGGAGCAGCCTGTTACTGGAACCGGTGGCCTTCCTGCTGTGGGGTTTCGTGGCGGTCAGCATTGTGTTGTGGGGGCGCGGAGTCTACTGTGGCTGGTTGTGCCCCTTCGGCGCCCTGCAGGACCTTATCAGCAAACTGGCACGCCTGGCGGGCATACCGGCCCACGAGCTGCCCCCGATGGTTCACGAGCGCCTGTGGGCGATCAAGTACATCCTGCTGATCGCACTGGTGGGCCTGTCCCTTCAGTCGATGGGCAACGCCGCGCAACTGGCGGAGGCGGAACCCTTCAAGACGGTGTTTGTACTGCACTTCCAGCGCGGCGCTCCCTTTGTCGCCTACGCCCTGCTGATCCTGCTGATTACCGTTATCAACAGCAAGTTCTACTGCAAGTACCTGTGCTCGCTGGGTGCCGGACTGAGCATTCTCAGCCGTTTTCGCACCTTCGACTGGTTGCGCCGGCGACGTGAATGCGGCAAGCCCTGCCAGGCCTGTGCCAGCGACTGCCAGATAGCCGCCATCAAGCCCACCGGCGAAATCATCGAGAACGAATGCCACCACTGCCTGGAGTGCCAGGTGACCTACTGGAACGACCAGCGCTGTCCACCACTGGTGGACAAGCGCAAGAAACGCGAACGCCAGCTGAACAAGGCCACGGTGATCGCAATCAGTGTCGATTGACGTTTTGCCCGTGCAGTGGCAGCCAATGAGCACAACGGCGGGGCCGCCCCGCCCAAACCCAGGAGAGTCCAATATGAACAGAGCTAGAACAGGAGCCAGGCCAGGCCTGGCGCTACTCACCCTGCTGGCGGGCGCCGGCCTGGTGGGTAGTTCGGCGATGGCCCAG
>JBKDZQ010000274.1:0-4016 GCA_047971325.1 Parahaliea sp. | reverse complement strand
CCGATTCCAGCTTGTTGCAGATGGGCACCACCACCGCGCCCTCGGTGGCGGCGATTTTCCGCACCACGTCCAGGTGGGGGTTGTGGTCGAAACCCTCCTCGTCGACGTTGGCGATGTACATGGTGGGCTTGACGGTGAGCAGGTGCAGGGTCTTGACCAGCGCGCGCTCGTTGTCGTCGAGGGAAAGGGCGCGCACCGGCTGGGCCTCGTTGAGCTGGGGCAGCAGTTTGTTTTCCAGCAGGGCCTTGAGGGCCACGGCCTCCTTGTCGCCGCTCTTGGCGGTGCGGGTGACCTTCTGCAACTGCTTCTCGCAGCTCTCCAGGTCCGCCAGGGCCAGTTCGGTGTTGATGACTTCGATGTCGGAGCGGGGGTCGATGCGGTTGGCCACGTGGATGACGTTGTCGTTGTCGAAGCAGCGCACCACGTGGGCGATGGCGTCGGTCTCGCGGATATTGGCCAGGAACTGGTTGCCCAGGCCCTCGCCTTTGGAGGCGCCGGCCACCAGGCCGGCGATGTCGACGAATTCCATGGTGGTGGCGACTTCGCGCTCGGGCCTGACGATCTCGGCGATGCGGCGCTGGCGCGGGTCGGGTATCGGCACCACGCCGGCGTTGGGCTCAATGGTGCAGAAGGGGAAGTTCTCGGCGTCGATGCCGGCCTTGGTCAGGGCGTTGAACAGGGTGGACTTGCCCACGTTGGGCAGGCCGACAATTCCGCATTTGATTCCCATGGTGTTTTCCTGTGAGTGAGTCGGGGCGCTGGGCCTCAGGTGGCCTTGAAACTGTGCAGGCGGGTCATGGCCCGGGTACTGTCGCCCGCCAGCAGCAGGGGCAGGGTGGCGATGGCCTCGTCGATACTGGCGTCGATGCGCGCGCGATCGTCAGCCGATGGTTTGCCCAGCACATGGCCGGTGACCCTGGCGGCATGGCCGGGATGGCCGATGCCGATGCGCAGGCGGTGGAAATCCCTGTTGTTGCCCAGGGCCGGTACGATGTCGCGCAGGCCGTTGTGGCCGCCGTGGCCGCCGCCCTGCTTGAGGCGGGCCTGGCCGGCGGGGATGTCCAGCTCGTCGTGGGCGACCAGCAGGGCTTCCGGCGGAATCTTGTAGAAGCCGGCCATGGCCGCCACGGCCTGGCCGCTGCGATTCATGAACGTGGTGGGGATGAGCAGGCGCAGGTCGTGCCCGGCGAAGTTGATGCGTGCGGTGAGGCCGGAAAAACGGGCCTCACTGAGCAGGTTGGCGCCGCCGGCTCGCGCCAGCGCCTCCACAAAGTCGGCGCCCGCGTTGTGGCGGGTACCCCGGTAGTCACTACCGGGGTTGCCAAGGCCAGCAATGAGTTGGATGTTGGCGCTCAACGCAGGTGCCGTGCACGGCGGTGGACCGATCAGTCCTCGCCATTCTCCTCGTCGCCTTCCTTGGCAGCGGGCGCTGTGTCGGCATCCAGGTCCTCGTCGCTGCCACCCTTGGGCGGAATCACACTGGCGATGGCCAGGTCGTGGTCTCCACCCAGGGCCAGGGCCACGGAGCTGACGCCCTCGGGCAGTTTGACGTCGGACAGGTGCACGATTTCACCGGCCTTGATCTCCGCCATATCCACCTCAATGTACTCGGGGATATCGGTGGGCAGACACAGCACCTCGATATCGGTGGCCTGGTGCTGGATCATGCCGCCCTCGATTTTCACACCGTGGCAGGTCTTCTCGTTCAGGAAGTGGATGGGCACGTGTACCTTGATGGCCACTTTGTCGCTCACGCGCATGAAGTCGGCGTGCATGACCGCGTTGCGGGCGGGGTGGCGCTGAAGATCCTTGAGGATGGCCTTCTGCGCACTGCCGCCGGCGACCTTGATGGTCAGCACGTGGGAGAAGAATGCTTCGTTTTCCAGGGCCTTTTCCAGATCCTTGCGGATCAGGGTCAGCGGCTGGGGATCCTTGTTGCCGCCATAGATGATGGCGGGGACCCGGTCGGCGTGACGACGCAGGCGGCGGCTCGCACCTTTCCCCTTGTCTTCGCGCAGTTCTGCGTTCAGTGCAAATTGGTCAGACATGGTCTGGCTCCTTTACAGTCATAACACCGCCTTGCCTGCGACCGGCGCGGCGGTGGGTGGTTGTCAGCGCCGAGCCTACTGGAACAGCGCGCTAATGGATTCCTCGTTGGACACCCGGCGGATGGACTCCGCCAGCAGGTCCGAGATGGTCAACTGGCGGATCTTGCCGATCTGCCGGGCGGCCTCTCGCAGAGGAATCGTATCGGTGACCACCAGCTCGTCGAGCTGGGAGCCCTGTAAATTCTCCAGTGCGCGGCCAGACAGCACCGCGTGGGTGCAGTAGGCCATCACCTTGGTGGCGCCGCGCTCCTTGAGCGCATCGGCGGCCTTGCACAGGGTGCCGGCGGTGTCGACCATATCGTCCACCAGCAGGCAGGTACGACCCTCCACCTCGCCGATCAGGTTCATCACCTGCGCCTCGTTGGCCTGGGGCCGGCGCTTGTCGATGATGGCCAGATCGGCGTCGTCCAGCTGCTTGGCGATGGCCCGCGCCCGCACCACGCCGCCGATGTCCGGCGAGACCACGATCAGGTTGTCGTAGTTGCAGACCTGGATGTCGGCATTGAGGATCGGCGAGGCATAAACGTTGTCCACCGGGCAGCCGAAAAAGCCCTGGATCTGCTCGGCGTGCAAATCCACCGTCAGCACCCGGTCGACCCCCACGGTCACCATCATGTCGGCCACCACCTTGGCGGTGATGGGTACCCGGGCGGAGCGCACGCGGCGATCCTGGCGGGCGTAGCCGAAGTAGGGTACCACCGCGGTGATGCGGGCCGCCGAAGCGCGACGCAGGGCGTCGATCATCACCAGCAGCTCCATCAGGTTGTCGTTGGTGGGTGCGCAGGTGGACTGCAGCACGAACACATCTTTGCCGCGCACGTTTTCGTTCAGCTCGACGGCGATCTCGCCATCGCTGAACTTGCCGACATCGGCCTTGCCCAAAGTGAGGTAGAGTCTGCTGGCGACTTTCTGGGCCAGCTCCGGATTGGCGTTTCCGGTGAAGACCATCATTTTGGAGGACACGGCGCTTACCTCGGGTTAGGGCTGGGTTTGGCGGCACTGCCCGCTACCGGAATGCGGGCCTTGGCGTCCTGCCGTTCGCCACATGCAAAGCCGGGCGTCACATAAAAACAGTGCCATACACTGTGGAATGTACGGCACTGCGTCCGGCCGGCTCAAGGGCCAGCTTCCGGGCGGCTCACGGTTGGGCCTGCCCCCGCGCCGGAACGCGGCATAAATGGCTGGGGTGGTAGGATTCGAACCTACGAATGCCGGGATCAAAACCCGGTGCCTTGCCGCTTGGCGACACCCCAGTGATGCGTCTTCAGGGCAGTGCGGCCAGTGTGGGTGAGCGATTCACACCGCCGGCCACGAAGGCCCGCCACGGTGCTGGAACCCGATGGAGGACCGCGCCGGCGGCCGCTTCACTGTCGAACCCGGCGAATACACATGCGCCGGTTCCCGTCAGCCTGGAGTCTCCGAATTTTGCCAGCCAATTCAATGCCTTGGCTACCTCCGGGTAGCGCTTGGCAACCACTGGCCGACAGTCGTTGCGGGACCCCCCCTGAAAAAAGGCCGCCATTGTGATGGCAGGGCTGTTTCTTGTCAATTCCCGGTCGGAAAAAATATCCCCGGTGGTCACGTGACAGCCCGGGTGTATCACCAGGAACCACTGCGGTGGCAGGTCCACGGCGGTGAGCCGCTCGCCAATACCCTCGGCCCAGGCGCTGTGGCCGCCCACGAATACCGGCACGTCGGCGCCCAGGGACAGGCCGATGGCCTGCAGTTCGGCGCTGTCTAGGCCCAGCTGCCACAGGTGGTTCAGGGCCAGCAGGGTGGTGGCGGCGTTGGAGCTGCCGCCGCCGAGGCCGCCGCCGGTGGGGATGCGCTTGTCGATATGGATGTCCACGCCGCAGCGTTCCGCCTGCTGAGTCTGGCGCTGCAGGCGGCGGGCGGCGCGGGAGATGA
>JBKDZQ010000273.1:0-2654 GCA_047971325.1 Parahaliea sp. | reverse complement strand
CAGCAGCAGCTGGGTGCGGCGTTCCTCGGGGAAGAAGTTGATGATGCGGTCCAACGCCTGGTTGGCGTTGTTGGCATGCAGGGTGGACAGGCACAGGTGGCCGGTTTCGGCGAAGGAGATGGCGTGCTCCATGGTTTCCCGGTCGCGGATCTCGCCGATCAGGATGACGTCCGGCGCCTGGCGCAGGGTGTTCTTGAGGGCGTTGTGCCAGCTGCGGGTATCGACCCCCACCTCGCGCTGGTTGATGATGCAGCGCTTGTGCTTGTGCACGTATTCCACCGGGTCCTCGATGGTGACGATATGCCCCGAGCTGTTGCTGTTGCGGTAGTCCACCAGCGCCGCCAGCGAGGTGGATTTGCCGGAACCGGTGGCGCCGACGAACAGCACCAGGCCGCGCTTGCGCATCACTACTTCCGGCAAAATGGAGGGCAGGCGCAGTTCCTCCCAGCTGGGAATCTTGGCGACAATGTTGCGCGCCACGATGCCCACCTCGTTGCGCTGCACGAAGATATTCACGCGGAAGCGGCCGTAGCCGGAGATCGAGGTCGCCAGGTTCATCTCCAGCTCCTGCTCGAACTCGGCGCGCTGGGTGGCGTCCATCAGCTCGTTGGCGATGGCCTTGATTTCACCGGGCCTGAGGACTTCGCTGCCGATGGGCCGCAGGGCGCCCTGGAACTTGGCGCAGGGCGGGGCGCCGGTACTGAGATAGAGGTCCGATCCGCCCTTGCTCGCCAGCAACTGCAACCACTCGGTAAGACGCTCCATCAGCCCGCCCCTGATCGTTCATTGTTGTTTGCCGCCCCGGAGCCGCTCCGGGGCGATCCCGGGCAGGGCGTTATGCGAAGCGGCTGCTTAGAGTAAAGTGCCGGACCAACGCCCGGCACTTTACTCTAAGCAGCCGCTTCCCGGCGGACAAGCAACAATCGCACGAATCAGTCAAAAGGCTCGGGCTGCGCAGCCAGCTCCCGATCCAGCTCCCGGCTCACCGCACCGGGAGATCCGGTATTGCGGGCCAACAGCAGGTAAGCCATGGGTATCAGCACCAGGGTGACCAGCGTGGCCACGGTCACCCCGCACATCACCACCACGCCGATCACGGTGCGCACCTCGTAGCCGGGGCCGCTGGAGATCACCAGCGGTATCGCCCCGACCACGGTGGTAAAGGCGGTCATGGCGATCGGTCGCAGGCGCCGGGCCGCGCCCTGCACCACCGCCTCCTCCAGCGCCATGCCGCCGTCACGCAGCTGGTTGATGAACTCGACGATCAGAATGCCGTTCTTGGTCGCCAGCCCCACCAGCATGATCAGGCCAACCTGACTGTAGATGTTCAGCGCCTGGTCGAACAGCAGCAGGCCCCCGAGCCCACCGATCAGCGCCAGTGGCACGGTGAGCAGAATGATGAAGGGATGGATAAAGGACTCGAACTGGGCGGCCATCACCAGATAGACCACCAGCAGCGCCAGCAGGAACACGAAGGCCGCGGACTGGCCAGCATTGCGATATTCGAGCGACTCGCCCTTGAAATCCACGGTGGCGGTTTCCGGCAGCTTGTCACGCACCAGGGTCTCCAGGTAATCCAGCGCGTCGCCGAGCCGGTAACCGTCCGCCAGGGCGGCGGAAATGGTCAGTGAGCGCGTGCGGTTGTAGCGGTTGAGGGTGCCGGCGTCGCCCAGTTCGTGCACGCTGACCAGGTTGCCCAGGGGAATGAGCTGGCCGCTGGTATCGGAGCGCACATAGATGGTGTCCAGGTCCGTCAGCGTGCGCTGGGTCTGGCGCTCCCCCTCGATGATCACATCGTATTCGCGGCCGCCGCGCAGGAAGGTAGTGACTGAGCGCGAGCCAAGCAGGGTCTCTAAAGTGCGGCCGATCTCCAGCAGGCTCACCCCCAGGTCGCCGGCGCGGTTGCGGTCGATGGTCACCCGCAGCTGGGGCTTGGTGGGGCGCAGGTCGGTGTCCACACCCACCAGGCCGGGGTAAGTGGCGATCTCCGCCAGCAGCATATCCTGCCAGGCGGCCAGATCCTCGTAACTGTCGCCCCCCACCACGAACTGCACCGGGTCCTCGCTGCTGCCGCCCAGCCCGCTGGGGCCGCGAATGAACACCCGGGCACCGGGCAGGTCCGCCACCCGGCGGCGGGCATCCGCCAGGATGTCCCAGGTGGAACGGCGATCACCGCCCCAGTCGGGCATCACCATCAGCACGAAGCCCTGATTATAGCTTTCGCCAGCGTAAAAGGCTGGCGCGCGGATCAGCAGGCGCTTGAGATCGCCACTGTCCACCAATGGCATCAGCCGCCGCTCGATTTCTTCAACCTGGCGCACGGTGTACTCAAAGGACGAGCCCTCCGGCGCGATTACCGCCGCGAACAGGATGCCCCGGTCCTGTTCCGGCGCGTATTCCTGCGGCACCTCCCGGAACAGTAGCACCGCCGCCGCCACGCAGGCCGGTACCACCAGCAGCACCAGCCAGGGCCGGCGCAGGACCGGTTCCAGCAGCTCGCGGTAGCGCCGCTCCATGCCCAGGCTCAGGCGGTCGACTGCACTGGCCATGCGGTTTTCCAGATGCGCCCGGCTCAGCAGCCGGCTGCAGATGGCCGGCGCCAGGCTCAGTGCCACAAAGCTGGAAAACAGCACGGCAATGGCCATGGTAATGGC
>JBKDZQ010000272.1:0-2174 GCA_047971325.1 Parahaliea sp. | reverse complement strand
AACTATCTCGAAATATTTTGATATAGCTTGGTGGCCCTGCTAGACTCCCGCCCCATGCTAGCCACCACCCAACAGCCAGAACCCGGCAACCAGGCGCCGATGGCGGCCCTGGTCAGCCTGTGCAAGGCCAGCGCCGACCCTCTGCGCCTGCGGGTTTTGCGGGTACTGCGCAACGATTCCTTCGGCGTGTCCGAGCTGTGCAGCCTGTTCGGAATGCGCCAGCCAGCCCTGTCCCACCACCTGAAGGTACTGGCGGGCGCCGGCCTGGTGGCCACCCGGCGGGAGGGCAACTCCATCTTCTACCGGCGCAGCGAATTGGGCCAGCGGGTGGAACTGGAGGCCCTGCAGCAGCAGATTTTCCACAGCGTGGACCAGCTCGAGCTGCCCGCTGACCTGCGCGCCAGGCTCGACGCGCTGCAGTGCCAGCGGGAGGAGAACTCGCGCAACTTCTTTCACCACAACGCCCACAAATTCCATGAACAACAGGACCTGATCGCCAGCTACGGGCAGTACGCCGATACCGTTGCCCAGGTGCTCCGGGACGCGCCCCTGGCGCGGCGGCACACCGCCCTGGAAGTGGGCCCGGGCGACGGCGCCTTCCTGTGCGAGCTGGCGCCCCGGTTCGCGCAGGTGGTGGCCCTGGACAACGCCGCCGCCATGCTGGACCAGGCCCGCGCCACCGCCGCCGGGGCGGGACTCGACAATATCCGTTTTATCCACGGCGACACCACCAGTGCCGAACTCGCCGGCCTGCAGGCGGATTGCGCCGTCATCAACATGGTGTTGCACCACACCCCCGAGCCGTGGCGAATACTGCGCGACGTGGCCGCCTGCCTGGCCCCCGGCGGTGTGGTGCTGCTTACCGACCTGTGCAGCCACGACCAGGGCTGGGCGCGGGAAAACTGCGGTGACCTGTGGCTGGGCTTCGCCCCCGGGGATCTGACCCGGTGGGCCGGCGACGCCGGGCTCGACGACATTGCCAGCGTATTTCTCGCCCAGCGCAATGGCTTCCAGATTCAGGTGCGCCTGTTCGGCCACCGCTGAGTAAACTGCAAGGACTTTGCTATGAGTGAATACCGTATCTTTACCTCGGAATCCGTGTCCGAGGGTCACCCCGACAAAATGGCGGACCAGATCTCCGATGCCATTTTGGACAACATCCTGACAGACGACGTCAACGCCCGCGTCGCCGTCGAAACCCTGGTCAAGACCGGCATGGTGGTGATCGCCGGTGAAGTCACCACCGAAACCTACGTGGACCTGGAAGACGTGGTGCGCGACGTGGTGCTGGACATCGGCTACAACTCCTCCCGGGTCGGCTTCGACGGTGCCTCCTGCGCAGTGCTCAACGCCATCGGCAAGCAGTCGCCGGACATTGCCCAGGGCGTCGACGAGGGTGAGCACAAGGAACAGGGCGCCGGCGACCAGGGCCTGATGTTCGGCTACGCCACCAACGAGACCGAAGTGCTGATGCCGGCACCCATCTACTATTCCCACCGCCTGGTGGAAAAACAGGCCCGGCTGCGCAAGGACAAGGTGCTGCCCTGGCTGCGTCCCGACGCCAAGAGCCAGGTGACCCTGCGTTACGAAAACGGCAAGCCGGTAGCCATCGACGCGGTGGTGCTGTCGACCCAGCACGACGAGGATATCAGCCAGAAGGATCTGCAAGAGGCCGTGATGGACCTGATCATCCGCGAGACCCTGCCCGCACAATGGCTGCACGCCGGCACCCGCTACCACATCAACCCGACGGGCAATTTCGTCATTGGCGGCCCGGTGGGCGACTGTGGCCTGACCGGACGCAAAATCATCGTCGATACCTACGGCGGCATGGCCCGTCACGGCGGCGGTGCGTTCTCCGGCAAGGACCCCTCCAAGGTGGACCGCTCGGCGGCCTATGCGGGCCGCTATGTGGCCAAGAACATCGTCGCCGCGGGTCTGGCCGACCGCTGTGAAATTCAGGTGTCCTACGCCATCGGAGTGGCGGAACCGACCTCGATTTCGGTGAATACCTTTGATACGGGCCGGGTGTCGGACGAGGTGATTGTGGAGCTGGTGCGGGAGCATTTCGACCTGCGGCCGAAGGGGCTGATCGAGATGCTGGACCTGAAGCGACCGATCTACCGGGCAACGGCGGCCTACGGGCACTTCGGGCGGGAGTTGCCGGAGTTTAC
>JBKDZQ010000271.1:0-4280 GCA_047971325.1 Parahaliea sp. | reverse complement strand
AGCGCAGGATGTAGCGAAGAATAAGGCAGTTCTCGATTCGGCGCGCTAGCTAGCATATTGGTAAAGCTCAGCACCAGTCTATAATCGGGTTGGTCTAAGCAGTATGGGAGTGGCTACCAATACACATTGGGTAGCCACCCCTAACAGACTAGACGTTGTCGCGAGGTTGCCTTCATGCTTAAAACGACGGCTCTCTTTGGGATTAACAAAACATGGCTCCTGATCCTCTTGTTCACTTACGCGTCAGGTAGTTTAGCGACAAGTGTCGAATACACCTTCGACTCTAGGCATGCCCAGGCCCGCCTTACCTGGAATCATCTTGGCCTTGATCACACCATCCACATCAACCGCCCCCACTTCGGGCGGACCATCTACCTGCCGATGGTGAAAGATGATGTGCACATCCAGATTGCTGGAAAAGCCCAAGAAGCCACACTATTTAAGAAAGCCATGTCGGCGAGGAATTGAAGGAGGTGCGGGTAGGGAGTACTCTTGACCCAGTGAGCTGCCGCAGCGCAGCTGCAGAACTTCGCATGCAGCCAAACACACTCAGTGCCATGCCGCGGGCCCTGTTGAGTTGGCAATGGCTAGCTATCTTCACCCTAGCCTCTGCCGAGGCTTCTGATGGCCCACCTTTCGAGCCATTCCGCTGGAACGAAGAGTATCGTTATCTCGCCAAAAAGACGAAACCAACCGCCTACGAAAGACTGAAATATGCGCCATTTTCAACGCCAGCACTTGAGGGGTATATCTCTATTGGGGGCTCTGTGCGAAGCCGTGTGAATGGCTACAACAATGATCTCTTTGGCCTTACCGAAGCACAGGACGGCGCACAGTGGTTGCAACGGTTCTATGGACACGCAGATGTTCAACTGTCGGACAGCGGTCGCGCGTTTTTCGAATTGAGCGCGGACTATGCTGACGCCAGCGGCGACATTAACTCCGGAATATTCGACAAAGACAAAGCAGCGGTAAGCCAAGTATTCTTTGATTGGAAGGCCAATGCCACGCGGTTGCGATTGGGCCGCCAGGAAATGGCTTTGGGCTCGGCGAGGCTCTTGGGCACCAGGGATGCGTCGAATGTTCGGCGTTCGTACGATGGCCTACGTTTGGATGTAAATCACCGGGGTACGGACTGGCGCGTCTTCTATCTCCAGGAAGTGGAGGTAGAAGAGGGTGCGTTTGACAATAGCAGCCAAAGCGATCATTCAGTATGGGGAATCACCAGCTCCTGGACGGGAGCAATTACACGGGCCGATATCTACTACCTGGGCTTGAAGCGCAATGACGCCGTTTATGTGCAGGGCGTTGGTGATGAAACCCGGCATTCCGTTGGGGCACGACTCTTCGGTAACGTCCGCTCCTGGGACTGGGATATTGAAGCGCTCTATCAGTTTGGCGATTTTGCCGATTCAGATATTCGGGCATGGACTATGGCAAGCTATATTGGCTATCGCTTCGCCAGCGGCCTTGGCGAGCCGAGGGTTGCCCTGAGCCTCAATATCGCCAGTGGCGACGCCGATCCTGAAGACGGTAGGCTGCAGACATTTAACCCCATGTTCCCGAACTTGGCCTACTTCGAAGATGCCGCTATCTATGCACCGCAAAATTTTTATAATGTGAAACCTGAGGTTATTTGGTCAGTAGCCACTAAAACGAATATCGAGATCAACTGGAACTTATTCTGGCGCCTCGAAAAAGGCGATGCCGTTTATGTTCGCGGATTGCGCCCACTGGCCGGAACCGAAAATGCGGCTGGCAGTTTTGTCGCCCATTCGCCCTCGATAGCCGTCGAACACCAGTGGAGCCGTCATTTGGGGATCAGTTTGAGCTACAGTTATTTTTTTGCGGGTGACGTAATTGACAATGCAGGCGGTAAAAACGCCGCCTTTCTGAAGGCACAAGCTGAATGGAAATTCTGAGCTGCCAATTCCAACGTCATGACCGATTGAGCAGCTCATCCGAAGATAGCGATGCGATGGGCCGTCCGCCACACCACCTGCATCGGCCAAGCCGGAATAGTGTACAACCCGTCCTCTGAAACACAGGTACTCATATGTCAAAGCCCAGAACGAACCATGTTGCAGCCACTGGCCCCGCCTACGCCCACCGCATCACCATGGGCAGGCACACATTGATTGCCGATGAGCCCATTGCGCTGGGTGGGGGCGACAGCGGCCCCGCCCCCTTTGATTTGTACCTTGCAGCGCTGTCGTCCTGCACCGCCATCACGTTACAGATGTACGCCGAACGCAAAGGATGGGACCTTGGCAATTTCGAAGCGGACCTGACACTCACCTATACCGATGATGGTCGCCCCAGTATTCACCGCACGTTCTACACCAGCGCTACGCTCGATGACGAACAAAAACAACGCCTGCTGGACATTGCTGCCAAGACGCCTGTCACCCGTGTGCTGGAGGCAGGCGCAATCATCACCAGTGAGCACGGAGTAAAGTAAAGCCATGGCCATAGTTCCCGTTACCTTGCTCGCACTTTCCGGCAGCCTTCGCCAGGCTTCGTTCAACACTCAACTAGCTCACGAAGCGCGCCGACTGGCCCCCAATGGCGTGACAGTAGAGGTGGCCACCTTGCACGGCATCCCACTTTACGATGGAGATACAGAAGCCGAGCAGGGCGTCCCCGAAGCCGTTCTGCAATTAAAGCAGCGCATTGTCAGCTGCGATGGGCTGCTGCTGGTTACCCCTGAATACAATAACGGGATACCCGGCGTAATGAAAAACGGGATCGACTGGCTCTCACGGGCTGATATGAAGGCAATATTCTTCGAACGGCCTACAGCGGTAATTGGCGCGACTCCCGGCGGCTGGGGCACCCTCTGCGCGCAGTCCGCCTGGCTACCGGTATTGCGCGCACTCGCCACGCGGGACTACCACGGAAGCCGGTTGCAATTATCCCATGCGCAGCAGGCATTCCGCTCAGACGGCAAATTACAGGACGAGAAAATGGCATCCCTTCTTGTCAGTTTCCTACAAGGATTCGCGGATTTTACCCGACAGCAGATAGCCAACAACAGATAGCCGACAGATAGGCACAGGTATCTGGATGCACCCAAGCAATAAAAAGAGGAATCATCATGAGCACACCATCAGAACATCTGGAATCCGAATGTGACTATGGTTCGGGCTGCCCGGCGGTAACACTACTGATCAAACCCCGGGATCGGGATCTGGGTGGGTTCTCTGTCCGGAGAATGCTGCCTTCGGGCAAGCTGGGCAAAGTGGGGCCGTGGATTTTTTTCGACCATATGGGGCCAGCCGAATTCGCTGCGGGCAAAGGCATCAATGTACGACCTCATCCCCATATCAACCTCGCAACGGTGAGCTATCTGTTCGAAGGCGAGATACTGCACCGCGATTCACTCGGTACCGAGATGGCAATTCATCCCGGTGACATCAACCTGATGGTGGCCGGGCGAGGCATTGTTCACTCCGAGCGAGAACGCCCTGAAGTCAATGCCAGCAATCACCGGCTGCACGGCCTGCAGCTTTGGCTGGCACTGCCAGAGGTAGACGAGGAAATTGACCCTGCCTTTTATCACTACCCCGCCGGGGATATTCCCCAGGTCGATGTTGCCGGTGTACCCGCAAGGGTAATGATGGGCTCCGCATTCGGTGTTACCTCACCGGTAAAAACATTTGCCGAAACACTGTACTTTGAAGCGCGACTCAAGGCAGCCCAGTCAATACCGCTACCCGAAGCGGAGGAAAGAGCCGTCTATGTGATACAGGGGCAGGTGACCATTGGTGACACCCTGGTGCCGGAGCACGCCATGGCCGCCTTGTCCGCGAAAGCCGACATAGTGCTACGGGCCGACTCCGACGCGATTATTGCCCTCGTGGGTGGCGCGGCAATGAGCCACCGCTACCTGGAATGGAATTTCGCATCCAGTCGCAAAGAGCGGATTGAGCAGGCAAAAGACGACTGGCGGGAAGATCGATTTCCCAAAGTGCCGGGCGATGACATCGAATTCATCCCCCTGCCTGGCGAACAGGTACACGAGCAGGGAGAAGACTGACTTTGGATATCCTTCAATACACACCATCAGCCCTTGAGCTGATGTTCTGGCATACATTGGCGCTGATCGTCGCAGCGTGCGCGCTGACTCCATTATTCAAGCGCCTGGGGTTAGGTTCGATACTCGGGTATTTGATCGCAGGGCTGGTTGTTAATTTGCTGTTCGCGGGGAACTTCTCGGAACATCCCGAAGAATTACTGCATTTCTCGGAATTCGGTGTTGTGCTGTTCCTGTTTGTGAT
>JBKDZQ010000270.1:0-3509 GCA_047971325.1 Parahaliea sp. | reverse complement strand
AGGAAACACGGATCTCGGTAAGCGACGCACTGCCTCCGGCACTGGTGAATACTGTGGGCCCAGGCCTGGTCTACGCACCCTCTCTGGACCGCTTTATCGGCTGGGCCGGCGGCAACATTCTGTACCTGATCGACCCCACTACCATGAACTGGAAAAAGCTCATCTTCTCCGGCCAGGCGCCCAGCAAGGCGAACAACGGCATGTATGGCCGCTTTGCCTGGAGTGAGGCATTCGGCGGGCTGATCATCGTGGATGGTATCGATACCAAAGTGGCCTTTATCCGCCTGAGCGAAGCCAGCCTGAACGTGGCCACCACCCCGGCACCCGGCGATACCGACGGCATGGGTGAGGATGATAATGGCAGTGGAGCAATCGCTGGCAGCAACGGCCAGTCCAGCCCAGTCGACGGACTCACCAACCCAAGGAGTTCGATCGCCGTCTCCGACCTGAACTACCACTTTATCCCGAACTACTACAGCACGGCTACCCGCCTCCCCGATCGCGAATACTACAAGGTCGGCAGCGATCTGCGGGGCGACGAAATTGGCCTGTTCCCCGCCTGGGACGCCAGAGCCATCGCCACCGGGGATTTCTCGCTGGCCTTGGGGCTGGCCGATGCCACTCTCTCACACTACAACTGGGATGCCCCTGAAACCCTGTTCTGGGCGCCTTGGGCCACTCCCCCGGGCCAGGGCTTCAGCGCCAGCCACTACCCGAATCTGTTCTTCCTGCCCTATCTGCTGACCGGTGATACAAAATACATCTACCCCCAGGAGCAGCTGTGGCGCGGTTTCCAAAGTTACAGCCAGCGCGCCCCACAACAAGGCATCAGGCCGCAGAGCGGCCGCAGCCTGGCATGGAACCTGCGCACTCTGGCGCAACTGGCATGGCTGCAACAGCGAGGACTGACGCGCGAACACTACTACCTGGAGGCGCTGGAGAATACCCGACAGTTCCTGCTGGCGGAGATGAAGCGCCCGCACAACGCCGCGCTACATGTGCTGGGTATCAAGATCAACACCAATGACGAGTATACAGCCTGGTTTGAATCCTACATCGGACAGGTGGTCAACTATGTCTGCCTGCTGGGATTCACTGAATGGAAAAGCATTGCCACATGGCACTTTGAGCACCTGCGACTGCGCTCCGGGGTCAAATGGCCACTGCTGTACAGTTCCGGCGATCACGTCAAGGCCGGACTGAGTTGGGAGCAGACCCGGCCCTACAACGATCAACGCATGACACTGATCGCCGATGCCAGCCTGGTGCGCGACCAGCTGCCACCGGAACAAATCACGGGGGTCCGAATCACCTACCGCATACGCGACTGGAACGCCCGTGCCTGGGCGGCCATGGCCGCGGCCAACAACATACCGGGTGCCCTGGAGGTGTACCGGAAACTGGATGCCGCGATCAAACAGCGCGGCAGCTCGCAATATCAGGAATTCGCCATTACTCCCCCGTAGCTACGCGTCGGTCCGATACCACCGGCACGCCTTGAAACCATTCACAATTTCATTCGAGCAGATACGATGTGACCACTGGGGCTCATACGCTGCATCGTTGTTGCGCGAGTACCGACACTCAAAGGTGCATATGGAGGCCATGGAACTGCTCATGGATGTTCCCGCCTTGCCGATCGTGTCGCGACTCGACGAGGCAGCGGACGGTAACGGGGCACAAGAGCTCCCGCTGCGGGGGTGGCGGGTCGCTGCTCAATGGGATTCTTGTCCCGCACCAGCAGGGTCGAGCGATTCATACGCACCACTACAACCACGCCAACTATCGCGTAGAGAAGATCAAAATAGGCCAAACTGACATTCGCACCGGTAATGCCATAACCTACGAGAGCCAGTGTTATGGCATTACAAAGCTTCACACACCAGTCGCTTCCCGCTTTCCTGGCTGCAGCGGTATTGCGTAAATTGGTCCAGAAAGTCAGTGCCAGTATGCTCAGAAACAACGCCAGGCCAACCATGCCGTGGTCACCAAGGACCTGAAAGAAAATGTTGTGCGCCGCCTTGGGTACAACCCACGATGGAATGGGAGGAGTATCTATGGGCCCAAAGGTGGGGGTGAATGGAGCGTAGTAAGACCACACGTTTGGCTCCATTACTGCGCCGAAACCTCCGCCGGTCAGCGGGTGGTCCATGGCGATCATCGTCGAAACCTTCCACGCCCATAGACGCCCGATAAACGAACCGTCTTCCTGAGAGGCCGTGGAAACCGTCTGCTGCCGCGCCTTCCAGTCCTCGGGCGCAAACTGGACCGCAACGGGGATCATCATCACTGCGACAAGCGCCAGCACCAACTTGTATCGTGACTTCAGCCAGAAAGCGACAGCAAGTATGCTAAGGCCGATAAACCCGCCCCTCGAGTAGGTGCCCACTATGCTGATCACGTTGAGGAACAACAACCCATACAGCCCCAGCTTCAGTAGCTTATGCCGGGTTGTGCCGATGAGATAGATAACCAGCGGAATACACATATTGATCGCCACCGCGAGATCATTGCGATCGCTGATGATTCCGGCGCGACCCGTGATTCTGTGTCCACCCCCGGACAGTATGAATTTTACGGCTTCCATGGCCGCGTAGGAGGATATTGCCAACACTATCGCCCAAATCAGCGTGTGAATGTGGATGTAGCTACGCAATACCCAGGTGATAAAGAAAAACAGCAGCAGCACTTTGGCAAACTGACTCCAGTAGCTCCATACCCAACCGGGCGTACTCGACAGGTTGGTCGCGGTGGATACCAGTGTCCAGAATCCAAATAACAGCACGAGAAAACTGAGCCCGTAGAACGGGGACTCCCGCTGCTCCCGCTCCCGCTTCCGCTCCCGGGGCGACAGGAAAAAAGCCGCAGCGGTTATCAGGACAATGGCAAAATTCAGGCGAAAGGTCTGGGAAAAGCCAAAGGCCCACTCAGAGGGTGCTGTCAGGGCAATCCAAATCCAGGCGGCAACACCGAGATAAGGTCGGCGCAAGGCATAGCCGGCGGCCACGAACAGGAACGCGACCAGAAGCAGATCCCGCATCAGTCCGCGTCCTGGTTACTGGACCAGTAGAACAGGTAGCAAATCGCCATCACATCTACCAGCAAGTAAAGACTGTCGATCATCGCTTGATCCAGCCCACCTCTATCGCCCTGGTGCCCCAACCAACCGGCACGGATACTGCACAAGAACCTGCCGACATACCCATTTTCGCGAGCCAACAGCCGGCTGCATCAAACCGCCCGAGGATAGCTTCGGTACACACCAAGGTAAAGACCCAGGGTCGTTATTTCGGCCGGATCAAGGTAGTTGTGAAGTAGCGCACAGCGACGACGCCCGGAAATTGCATTCCGTCGCGCCTGTCGCGGCTCCGCCTGCACCAGTCATCTCGCTGGTGTACTCAGTCAGCACATGCTTGATGTCTTTGAAGTTCCCCCGGTCCTGAGATTCGCTGACGCTTCGTCCGGAAGGCTTCCGGTTATTGCTTGTCCGCCTTGCCTATCCTTACCCT
>JBKDZQ010000269.1:0-4706 GCA_047971325.1 Parahaliea sp. | reverse complement strand
ACCAGCTGGTGGCCAGCCTGGAGTATGAATACACCTTCATGCCCGACATCAGCGCCGCCGCGTTCGTGGACGCCGGCAACGCCTTCAACCGCTGGGAGGACTACGAGGCCAGAGTGGGCACCGGCCTCGGGCTGCGCTGGCGCTCGCCGGTTGGCCTGGTGCGGATCGACCTCGGCTTTCCGCTGGATGAGGCCGACGAGAGCTTCCAGTTTTACATTACTGTTGGCCCGGAGTTCTGATGCCGCATCAGCCGTCCCGGCGCTGCTGCCGGGCGCGGGCGGCCGGGAGCAGTGGGCGCCCCGGCGCCGGGTTCAGTGGCTGCAGGCGCACTGGCCGCAGGGCTGCCAGCAGGCGCCCACCCCGGCGGCGCAGGGCGATGCCCAGCAGTCCGACCGCCAGCAGCACCAGTGCCACCAGCGCCAGCGAGCGCCGCTGGCTCCCCGGCGCATCGGCGCCTTCCCCGGTGGCGGAGGCCATGGCGGGATTGGCGATCACGTTCAGGGTGTGGCCGGGCAGTTCCACCGTGCGCACGATCCCGGCGTCGATATCGAACCAGCGAAAGCGCGCCGCCGGAATGTGGTACTGCCCAGGGCGCTTGCACAGGTAAGTGAGGGTCTCGCTGCGTACGCCGGTCAGGCTGCCGCGGTCGCTGTGGTCGCGCAGGCTCTGCTGACGGTAGATACCCAGGCCATCGATCTCGCCGGCGGGGAAGGGCGGGAACAGCATGCCCGGCACATCCGGCGCGCTGAAACGGATACGGCGCTGGAAAGCGCTGCCGGCGGTAACCGGCTCGTCGCCGGGAGAGGGCTCCCAGCTCTCCTCCACCGTCAGCCCGCGGGCGCTGATCAGGTTGCCCAGGCTCCCGGTGCCCGGCGGCCGGCTGACGGCGATGGCCACCGCGTCGGTTACCACTGCCGCGCTGACCGTCTCCCGATCCAGCGGATTGCGTTTGAAGGTAAAGCGGGCGTGGATGGGAGGGATGCTCTGCTCGCCCTCGCGCATCGCCCAGGCGGAAAGTTCGTGGCGCTGGATAGTGTAGAAGGTACCGTCGAGGGTGGTGCTGTCCACCACCGGGTGGCCGGTGGGCGGCATCAACACCACGCCCTGGGGGTCCGGCAGGTCGAAATTGGCGGCGCTGGTGAAATACCCCGGTGCCAGCAGTTCCACCGCCAGGATGATGCGCTGGCCGACCCACAGTGGGCCGTCGCCGCTGCTTACCTGCAGGCGCACCTGGGGTTCCTGGGCCATGCCGGCCAGTGGCAGCAGGGCCAGCAGACAAGCAATTGTGAACCAGCGCTTCGTCGCCCAGTGGCGTTTCGTTGAGGTCAGAGTGCCGTGGCCAGGTCCCTGCCACTGCCAAGCGGGTCGAGACCGTATGCCGCATGGATGCGGCAGCGGCCGGATCGAATGCACCATAACCAAGCGCCATTTTCTCACGGCTGGGATTGCCCAAGATGGCTCGCCCCGGCTGTGGCTTGCGCCGCCTGGTAGGCGAATTTGGCGCGCAGGAAGTCGCCAGGGGAAGTCTGTACCCGTCGCAGCCAGGTAGCGCGCAGTTCCTCGTCGGACAGTTCCCCGCTGTTGATTTCCACGGGCTTGCCCTGGTCATCGCTGCCCTTCTGGTCGAACACGATATCGTCCGGCTTCAGGGTGTCGGTGGACGCCTGGTCGCGGTCCTTGCCGGCGTCGGCCAGGGCCTGCCGGCGGGCCAGTGCCAGGGCCTTGTTGTCTTCGGCGGCGTCCCAGCCGGGCCGGAACCCCAGCGCCCGGTCGTAGCGTTGCACCGCGGCATCGTAGTCGCCCAGCAGCAGCGAGGCATTGCCCTGGTTGAAGGCGCCCTCGGCCCCGGGCACCCGGGCGAAGGTCTTCACCGCCGCCTTGAAGTCGCCATTGCGATACTGGGCCACCCCGATGCGCCAGGGGTCACGATAGGTGCTGGCCGCGGCGGCGTAATCTTCCCGTGCCAGCAGGCGGTCACCGCGGGCATCATCGCTGCGCCAGAACTGGGGGTCGCGCCAGCTGCCCAGGGCAAGGGCCGCCAGGGCGAGCAGCGCCAGGGCGAGCCGCGGCCGGGAGACCCTGCTGCGGCGCGTGGTCATGCGCCGCTCCTTCGCGGCACCATCCAGCCGCGGCGGAAGAACAACAGCACCAGGGCGGCAATCAGCGGTGTCAGCCAGTAGCCGCTCTCGGCCCAGCGGGTGGCGTCGTCGCCACCCCGGCTGTGGGCGAAATGGGCGGCGTTGGCCAGGGCCTGGACATCACTGTCGTCCGCCGCCAGCCGTTCGAGGTCGGCCCGCAGCCTGCGGGTGGTGATTTGCAGGGCATCCAGCTCCGGCCCCGGCAGCAGCGGCGGCCACAGCCGCAGGGGGGTAGCGGAGCCCTGGCGCCAGTCGGCCAGCGCCATCTCCTGGTCACCGGCGATACTGTCGGTGATCCACACAATGGAGCCGCCACCGGCCCGGTCCAGGGCCCGGTCCGCCAGGGCCAGGGCCGCGGCGGCGGCATCCCCCGGTTCGGGCATCAGCTGCGGTGCCAGGGCCTGGGCAAAGGTCTTGATGATACTGGCGTCACCAGTGGCGGGCATCACCAGGTGAGCGCTGCCGGCGTAGGCGATCAGGGCGGTTTTGGCAGTGCCGCGGGCCGCCAGCAGGTCGTGGATTTTCTGGGTGGCGCGCTGCAGCCGGCTGGGCGGCACGTCCTCGGTTTCCATGGTGGGCGCCACTTTCAGCACGATGGCCAGGACCGCGGTGTCGTCGGCAAAGGGTGAGGGCTCCCGGTGCCAGCTGGGGCCGGCGACGGCGAGGATGGTGGCGAGCCAGGTGAGGCCGACCACGGTGAGCGGCCGCAAGCGCCCCTGCCGGCCCCCGCTGCCCCAGAGCAGGGCCAGCAGGTGGGGGTCGATGAGGTCGCGCCAGGCCCGGCCGAGGTCGCTGCGGCGGTGCAGGTCCCACCAGATCAGCGCCGCCGGTACCAGTGCCAGCAGCCAGCCGGGGCGCAGGAAATGAAAATTGCCGAGGGCGGCGACCAGGCCCACCGGTGCCGCCAGCGCCAGGCTGGTTCCGGTCAGGCTCGTCCCGATCGGGTCGCCAGTGCTGCGCCGTCGCGGTCGCAGCAGGCCCGGGCCCAGACAGCTCATCGACAGCAGCAGCGCGGCGGCCAGCGGCAGCCAGTACACATCGCGCCGCGGACGGTGGGACAGGGTTTCCACCTGGCGTGTTTCCAGGACATTGAGCTGCTCGTAGATGGCTTCGAGCTGGTCGCGGTCGCTGGCGTGGGAATAAAGGCCCCCGGTGGTGGTGGCCACTTTTTGCAAGGCTACCTCGTCCAGGGCATCCTCGCCGGCGGCTTTGGGATCGCCCACCGCCACGGTGTGAATCACGATGCCCTGGTCGCTGGCGATCTGGGCGGCCTTTTCCGGTGGCACCTGGCTGGCGGTGTCGTTACCGTCGGTGAGGGCGATCAGCACCCGGTCCTGCACGGTGCTGCTCTCGAACACGTTGATGGCCAGCCCCAGGGCATCGCCAAAAGCGGTCTGCGGCCCGGCCATGCGCACCTGGGCCTCGGCCAGCAGTTCGCGGCAGACCGCCAGGTCTTCGGTGAAGGGCGCCTGTACAAAGGCGGCGCTGCCAAAGAAGATCAGTCCCACCCGGTCGCCCTGGCGGCGGGCCAGGAAGTCATCCAGCACCGTCTTGACCGCGGCCAGCCGCTCCACCGCCTTGCCGCTGGCGTCGCGGAAGTCCCTGGTGGCCATGGAGCCGGACAGGTCCACCGCCAGCAGCAGGTCGCGCACCGGCAGTTCGCGGGTTACCGGTGGCTCGATGACCTGAGGGCGGGCCAGGGCCAACACGGTGCACAGCCAGCTAAGCAGGACCACCAGGGCGCGCCAGTGACCGCGGCTGGCCACCACCGCGCCGCGGCCGGGTTCGCGGCCCACCAGTACCGCCAGCCGCGGCAGGAAAGGCACTACCAGGCCCCGGCGGCGCTCACTGTAGGGCGGCGCCAGCCACCATACCAGCAGTGGCAGGGGCAGCAGCGACAGCAGCCAGGGCGCGGCCAGGGTCAGGTTGCTCACGGCGCCTCTGCCCCGGTGCTGGTCGGCGCCGCCCGATGCTGGCAAATCCAGCGCCGTACCTCGGTGCCCAGCTGCTGCAGTTGCGGGGTGCTCCAGTCGCTGCCGCCACCGAGGTAATCGGCCTGTTCCAGAGCACTGCCCAGGCCCTTGCCAAAGCCGGTGGCACCGGTTTCGTCGAGGAAGGCGAACCACGCCTGACCGGTCAGCCGTGCCACCTGCACCCGCGGGTAAGCGCTGAGCACGCTGCGCTTGAGGAGCACCGACAGCCCGGTTAGCACCTCGGCCCCGCGCCCGGGAAGGAGGGCCAGCTGCTCCAGCCGGCGCAGCTCCGCCAGTGCCTCGCGGCGGTAGCGGTTGCGCTGGAAGCGCAGCAGCCAGCGCAGCGCCAGCGCCAGGGCGATGCCGGCGGCGATCGCCAGCAGCCACAGCCAGCCCGGGGCCGGTGGCCACAGTGGCAGTGGTGCCGGCAATACAATATCGTGCATCCGGCTCAGGCTGGTGGCGGAACTGTTCTTCGGCGGCGCGCACCTCCCAGACGGCGGCGTACCTGCTCCACCACGTCCTCGCTGGTGCTCAGGGGAATGACCGGGGTTTCCCGGTCCAGCAGGAAGCTGCGCCCCGCGGCGCGGTAGGC
>JBKDZQ010000268.1:0-3177 GCA_047971325.1 Parahaliea sp. | reverse complement strand
GAATAAGGTCATGGAAGACCGCTTTGTCACAACGCCCATCAGGGTTCCTCGAATTTCAATATTGCTTGCCACCGCAGCGCGGTCGCCGCGGTGAACGACGACAGTGCTGCGGTGGCGGCGCGCTCCCCCCGTTCGGGGAGGGCAATCAGTGGACGTCCTTCCAGTACTCGCGATTGAGCAGCCAAGCGAATACAAAGAACAGGGTGATGAACAGTAACACAAAAGTGCCTATCCGTTTGCGCTCACCGGCAACCGGCTCCGCCGTGTAGGCCAGGAAATTGGTGAGGTCGTACATGGCACCATCGAAGTCCTCCGGCGTCATCAGGCCCTCCTGGGTCACCACCAGACGACCGCAGGGCTCTTCCATGATATCGGCACCGGTCAGCGGGTCGCGCTTGACACCGCCGTTGGCGGCCTTGACCGGCCCCATGGCGCACTCCTGGGTACCCTGCAGTTCCAGCAGCACATTGGGCATGCCCACATCCTTGAACACCTTGTTGTTCACACCCCAGGGCCGGCTGTCATCCTTGTAGAAGGTACGCAGGTAGGTGTACAGCCACTCCGGCTGACGGGCCCGGGACACCAGGGTCAGATCCGGCGGCGTCGCCCCGAACCAGACCTTGGCGTCGTCCTTGCCCATGGCACTATGCATCAATGCGCCGACTTTCACCTCCGGGTCGAAGATCAGGTTGGCCACCATCAGGTCTTCCGGAATCGCCAGGTCCTCGGCCACGCGGTTGTAGCGGGCGTACTGCAGGGAGTGGCAGCCCATGCAATAGTTCATATACAGCTTGGCGCCGTTCTGCAGGGAGGCTTTGTCGGCCGGGTCGGCGGTGAACTCGTAACAGTCAATGCTGCCGCAGGCGTGGGCGGATTCCGCACCCACCACCTTCAGCGGGATAAAGGTCAGCACCAGCATCAGTGCCAGCACACCCAGGCTGCGCCAGAAGCCCATGCCGCCATCCATGGTGATCCGCTCGGGCACCGGCCTGGTCTTGTCCATGGCCGTCCAGACAGGCATGGCCAGGAAGAACAGGAAGTAGAAGACGGAGCAGATCTGGGCCAGGAAGGTCCGCGCCGGCGTCGGCGCCTTCACCCCCAGTACACCGAGAATCAGGAAGCTGGCCACAAACAGCACCAGCATCACCTGGGTGATACGGCCGCGGTAGCGCCAGGACTTGACCGGGCTGCGATCCAGCCAGGGCAGCAGGAAAGGAATGGCCACCGAGGCGGCGAAGGCGATAAAGCCCCAGACCTTGTCAGGCACCGCCCGCAGCACGGAATAGAAGGGGGTGAAGTACCACACCGGGGCGATGTGCTCGGGTGTCTTCAGGCTGTTGGCCTCCTCGAAGTTGGCGAACTCCAAGAAGTAGCCGCCCATCTCCGGCAAAAAGAAGATCACCGCACAGAAGATGAACAGGAACACGGCGATGGCCTGCAGGTCGTGCACCGAGTAGTAGGGGTGGAAGGCGATGCCGTCCAGCGGAATGCCGTCAGGCCCCTTGTGCTTCTTGATCTCCACGCCGTCGGGGTTGTTGGAACCCACCTCGTGCAGAGCCAGCAGGTGAATCACCACCAGCGCCAGCAGCACGATGGGCAGGGCCACCACATGCAGGGCGAAGAAGCGGTTGAGGGTAATGCCGGAAATCAGGTAGTCGCCGCGAATCCAGGTCACCAGGTCCTCGCCCACCACCGGAATGGCGCCGAACAGGGAGATGATCACCTGGGCACCCCAGTAGGACATCTGGCCCCAGGGCAGCACGTAGCCGACGAAGGCCTCGGCCATCAGCACCACGAAGATGAGCATGCCGAAGATCCAGATCAGCTCCCGCGGCTTCTTGTAGGAGCCGTACAACAGGGCACGGAACATGTGCAGATAGACCACCACGAAGAAGGCCGAGGCCCCGGTGGAGTGCATATAGCGCAGGATCCAGCCGTAGTCGACATCGCGCATGATGTACTCGACGGAGGCGAAGGCACCCTCGGCGCTGGGATTGTAGCTCATGGTGAGCCAGATACCGGTCAGCAGCTGGTTGACCAGCACCACCAGCGACAGCACCCCGAAGAAATACCAGAAGTTGAAGTTCTTGGGCGCATAGTACTTGGCCATGTGGGTGTTCCACGCGCGCATGATCGGCAGGCGCGCATCCACCCAGTCCCTCAACCCGATTAACATGTTGCCCATCAGACAGCCTCCGAATCTACGCCAATGACCAGAACGTTTTCGCTCTCGAACGAATACGGAGGAATCTCCAGGTTGGTCGAGGCCGGGACACCGGAGAACACACGCCCGGCGAGGTCAAACTTGGAACCGTGGCAGGGGCAGAAGAAACCACCGAGCCAGGCGTCACCACCGAGGTCGGCGGCGCCCACTTCCGGCCGGTACTTGGGCGCACAGCCCAGGTGGGTGCACAGGCCGACCGCCACAAAGATTTCGGGGCGAATGGCGCGATCTTCACCGGTAATGTAGGCGGGCTGTGCGGAGATGGCGGATGCCGGATCCTTGAGTTCGCCGTCCAGTTCCGGCAGGGCCTGCAACATGGCCTCGGTCCGGTGCACCACATAGACCGGCTTGCCCCGCCACTCCACCACCACCATCTGGCCCGGCTCCAGCTTGCCGATATCGGCCTTGACCGGGGCACCGGCAGCCTTTGCCTTGGCGGATGGGTTCCAGGATCCCAGGAACGGAACCGCGATCCCCACTGCGCCGGCCACACCAACCGCGCTGGTAGCCGCCGTCAGGAAGCGCCTCCTGCCGGTGTTCACTCCATCGCCACTCATCGTTATCTCCCTAATTGTCAGTCCGCTGGCGGGAACGCCAGACTACCGGGACCGCTTTGTGAAAATGCCGCAAATAGTAAAGATTTTGCAGCTTTTTGACAAGACAGATGGATTGATCCAGAACATTGATTTGACTGTGTTTTCCGCACCATGCGGGCGCGGAAACGTCCGGCCTGGCCAGACCGGGCGTCTCGAACTGACAGCTGCGCACCCCAGGCAGGCGCGCCCGACCAGCGATGCCTAGCGCTTGGAGTACTGCGGGCGCTTGCGGGCCTTGCGCAGGCCGACCTTCTTGCGCTCCACCGCCCGGGCATCGCGGGTGACATAGCCGGCGCCGCGCAGGGTACCGCGCAGGGACTCGTCGTAGTCCATCAGGGCGCGGGTGATGCCGTGGCG
>JBKDZQ010000267.1:0-2176 GCA_047971325.1 Parahaliea sp. | reverse complement strand
TTACCGCCCGCTGGCCAAAGGCGATGCTGACGATGGCGCCGGCAGTGGAGCGGCCGATGCCGGGCAGGCCCTCCAGCGCTTCCACACTAGCGGGAAACGCCCCCCCATGGCGCTCGCAGACCTGCCGGGCAGCCCGATGCAGGTTGCGCGCCCGGGCGTAGTAGCCCAGCCCCGTCCACAGGTGCAGCACTTCGTCGATGGGGGCGGTGGCCAGGTCGCCCACCGTGGGAAAGGCCGCCATAAAGCGCTCGAAATAGGGGATGACGGTCTTCACCTGGGTCTGCTGCAGCATGATTTCCGACACCCACACCCGGTAGGGGCTGGTGTCGCGCTGCCAGGGCAGGTCGTGGCGGCCGTGCTGGTCGAACCAGGTGAGCAGGCGCTGGGGAAAGTCCGTTGAGGCCATGAGGATGAAGGCAGTAAAAGTACGGAAATGCCGCGCACGTTAGCTCTCCGAAGGTACCGCGGTCAAACACGAATCCGGGAGGCGGTACCAGGTCGCTTTCAGGGGCCATCGAGGGGGTGGACCCGTCTTCCACCCGACGCGATTACGGTTGGGTAACGCGCCGCTGTTCAACCTCCCGGAGCACCTGCAGGCGTTGAAGTGCCTTGCGGCTCAAGCTGACCGCCCTCTCCGCCATGGTTCCCCGGTCGCAAAAGGAGACATTTCTACTTTGAACAAAGAGGACATTACAACTTTGGACCTACACACGGTGCCGGGGGCTTCCCAATTGTCCCGCTTGGTGCGATGCTCGCGTATTGGTTCCCGATATGCGCGCACATCCGGCCCGCCCGGTGCGGGCCTTTTCCTGTTGCGAGATAGCGCACGGCAGCGCTGCCGCCGTGTTGGTGTTCGGGGTAGACGATGATAGTGCCGGGCGATGTGCGCCCACAGGTCGATGAGTATGAAGAACAAACCAACAATTACTGTTTCCTCTCTTGATGTCGAGCGGCTGGAGCGCCTGCTGGCGAACCTCGATGTAACGGCCCTGCCGGGCCTGGCGGCCCTGCAGGAAGAGCTAGACCGGGCCGATGTAGTGGAACCCGCCGAGATGCCCGCCAACGTGGTGTCCATGAATTCCAAGGTGCGCTTCCAGGAGCAGCCTTCCGGCCGGGAGTTCTGCCTGACCCTGGTGTACCCGGACAAAGTGAGCGGCGGCGATACCATCTCGGTTCTCGCTCCGGTTGGCAGTGCGCTGCTGGGGCTGAGCGAAGGCGACGAGATTACCTGGCCGCGGCCGGGCGGCGGCTCGCTGCAGGTGCGCATTCTGGAAGTAGTGTTCCAGCCCGAACGCGCGGGCGAGCTGCATCGCTAGGAGTCTGGGTGGCAGAAGGTCATCCTTGGACAATATGGACGCCGAACCTGGAGCAGCGCGCATGTGCCACCGGGGCCAAGCTGTTGTTTCGGGTGAAGCGCAGTTTACGCTTGCCGCATGAACAGGCACTGCCGGATGGCGCTTGCCTGGCGACCCTGTATCCGGACAAGTTCAAAGTGCACCTGGCAAAACGTGCCGTTGTGTTCGCAGCAAGCGGCCGGGGTTGGTAGAGCAGCAGTTTTATGTCCTGTTGATTGCGCACGCGGCCGTGCGCAGATTGATGACGCAAGCATCTGCGACCACGACCCAGGCTGCGGAAGATTTATCCTTCATTCATGCCGTGAGGGTGTTGAGGCGCCGCCTGCCGAGCTTTGGCGCTGTCCTCCCCTGAGCTGCGCCAGGAATGGCTCAATAGCTTGCTGAAGGAGATATTCCACGGGAGAGCGGTAACGAGCCGAGGCCGACGGAACCCTTGTGGAGCCAAACGGAAGATGAGCCATCTCCGTAAACGGGGAGATTCCTTGCACCAATCTTGTGACCCTGTGCCGAGAATAATAATCCAACTAAACAGTATTGCCGTTAATGGGGTAGAGCCGGGCTTTGGGGACCTTACGGGAGACCACCGGGCTGAATGAGCAGGTGCAGCCCGCCACCATCGGCCAGCTTGCGGGGCTTGTCCTTCGGCTTGGCTTCCTTCACCTCGGTGGCTGTCAGTGGCATGGCCCGCCTCCTGTCCAGGTTGGGGGTATCGGTCCTGGGGGTATCGGTTGTACCCCCGTTTGTACCCCCTGATTTGGGGGTATGTTGCGAAACGGCACTGGACCAGTCTGGACGGAGTATAAACAAAAAATCCCTGATTT
>JBKDZQ010000266.1:0-3080 GCA_047971325.1 Parahaliea sp. | reverse complement strand
CCGGGCGCGCTGCTGAAAGTGCCCGCTGGCGCCGCAACGTCTACCGCTTCGACCAGTTCAGCGCCGAGCACGCCGAGCTGCCCCAGTTCCTGGTCGGCTTCCACGCCGTCGCCAGCGAGCAGGACATGCGTGACTACATCAGCCGCATCGGCGGCATTGCCCGCGCCCTGGGCCAGTTGCGCGAGCGCGCGGAAGTGGCGGCGAAGGAGGGCGTGCGGGCCCCGCGCTTTGCCTACGACACGGTGATCGAGCAGTCCCGGGCGGTGATCAGCGGCCAGCCCTTCGATGACAGCGCCGCCAGCGCGCCCCTGTGGCAGGATGTCCAGCACAAGGTGGGCGCCCTGGTGGCGGCGGGTACTATCAGCCCCGGGACGGCCGAAAACCTGCGGCAACAGGCCCGTAGCGCCCTGCTGGAGGAAGTGCGTCCGGCCTACCGCTCGCTGATCGCCTGGCTGGAACGCGACCGCGTCAATACCTCCGCCGAGGCCCGGGGGGCTTCCAGCCTGCCCGATGGCAAGGCCTATTACGCCCATCGCCTGCGCAGCTACACCACCACCGATATGAGTGCCGCGAAAATCCACCAATTGGGCCTGATGGAAGTCGCGCGTATCCAGGGCGAAATGCGGGCGATCAAGGAGGAAGTGGGCTTCGAGGGCGACCTGGCCGAATTCTTCGACTTTGTGCGCAGCGACCCGCAGTTCTACTACCCGGACACCGACGCCGGCCGCCAGGCCTATCTTGAGGAGACCCGGCACTACCTGGCGCAGATCAAGGCCCACCTGCCGGACTATTTCGGCATTCTGCCCCGCTCCCCGCTGGAAGTGCGGCGGGTGGAGACCTTTCGCGAACTCGACGGCGGTTCCGCCTTTTACGAAACCGGCACCGCTGATGGCAGCCGTCCCGGGGTCTACTACTCCCACCTCTCGGACATGAGCGCCAACAGCCGTGTCGACCTGCAGACCACCGCCTACCACGAGGGCACGCCCGGCCATCACATGCAGGGTTCCATCGCCCTGGAGCGCAGCGATTTGCCGCTGTTTCGCACCAATGTCTGGTATTCCGCCTACGGAGAGGGCTGGGCCCTGTATGCGGAGCTGCTGGCCTGGGAGATGGGCATGTACGACCAGCCCTACTACAACTTCGGTCGCCTGGGGGCGGAGATTTTCCGCGCCATTCGCCTGGTGGTGGACACCGGCCTGCACGCCATGAACTGGAGCGAGGAGCAGGCGGTGCAGTACATGCTGGACAACTCCGCCATACCGGAGTCCTTCGTGCGCTCGGAGATTCGCCGCTACCTGGTGTATCCGGGGCAGGCGACCTCCTACAAGGTCGGCATGATCAAGATCCTCGAGCTGCGCGAGCGCGCGCGTGTCAGGCTGGGCGATGCCTTTGATATTCGTGCCTACCACGACCTGGTATTGGGTGGCGGCGCACTGCCGCTGGATATTCTCGAACGCCGCGTCGATGGCTGGATCGCCGCCGGGCGCTAGCCATGTTTTCCGCCGCCACCCTCAGGGAACTGTTCCGGCTGGCGCTGCCTATGGTGGTGTCGCAGAGCGCCTTTGCGCTCATGGTGTTCACCGACCGCCTGTTCATGTCGCGCATCGATGCCCTGCACATCGCCGCCGCCCTCGGTGGCGGTGTGACCTTCTTCGTGACCGTGGCCCTGTTTCAGGGTGTGATTGCCTACGCCACCGCGCTGGTGGCCCAATACTACGGGGCCGGCCAGTACGACAAGTGTCCACGGGTGGTGACCCAGGGCGTGATCATGGCGCTGGCGGTGCAACCCCTGCTGCTGGTGATGGGCTGGCTGGCGGCGCAACTGTTCGGCCTGATGGGTCACCCTGCGGAGCAGGTGGCACTGGAGCAACAGTACTTCTTCATGCTGCTGGCCGGATCTGTCTTCACTCTGGTGAAGATCTGTGTCGCCGCCTACTTTTCCGGCATCGCCCGCACCCGGGTGGTGATGATTGCCGATGTGCTCGGGGTGCTGGTCAACGTGCCGCTCACCTACGCTCTGGTGTTCGGTGTGGCCGGTTTCCCCGCTCTGGGCATCCGTGGGGCGGCCCTGGGTACGGTGGTGGCTACGGCCTTTTCCATCGGCATCTACGCGCTGTTCTATTTCCACCGCGCGCACCGGCAGCGTTTTGCGGTGGCGGCCTCCTTTCGCTTCGACCGCGCCATCGCCCAGCGCTATGTGCGCCTGGGCTTGCCCTCGGGGCTGGAAATCTTCGTCGGCGCAGGCACCTTCAACCTGTTCCTGCTGCTGTTCCAGTCCTACGGCGTCACCGAGGGGGCGGCGATGGCGATTGTGTTCAACTGGGACATGCTCAACTTCGTGCCGCTGATCGGCATGAATATCGCCGTGACCGGCATGGTGGGACGCTGCGTCGGCGCTGGTGATATGTCCCGCACCAACCAGGTGATCAGCTCCGCCTTCCTGCTGGCCTGGGGTTATTCCTTTGCCCTGGCGATGTTTTTCATCCTGCTGCGCGAGCCAATGATGAACGTCTTCGCCACCCCGGGCGAAGACTTCAGCGCCATCGTCGCCCTGGGCAGCCAGATGATGATTGGCCTGGCCACCTATGTACTGGCGGACGCCACTATTCTCATGGCCGGCGGCGTGCTGCGCGGCGCCGGTGACACCCGCTGGCTGATGAATACCTCCATGCTGTTGCACGTGCTGATGCTGGCCTCGCAACTGGTGGTGATCAAATATCTGGGCTTTGGTCCCATCGCCAGCTGGTGGACTTTCGTGGCCATGCTGCTGACCCTCGCCGTGGTCTACGTCTGGCGCTTGTCCGGCGCCACCTGGCGCAGCCCCGAGCGGCTGGCGCGGGTGATGGCAGAGTAGGCGGCCCCCCTACAACTTCAGGTCGCGATGGGATTGCGCACAATCGCGCAAATACAGGTTGATGAGGCTCTGGTGATGGTGTCCTCATAGAGTCGGATAGTACTTTGCTTATTGAGCTTCTGTGCGTAGGGCTTGGGTACGGATCTGGAAAAACCATAGTGCTTACTTCTACTTTGTCACATTCGTAGCGGCGATAATCAAGTGGTCCCGGCATGTTGGCCACCCC
>JBKDZQ010000265.1:0-2909 GCA_047971325.1 Parahaliea sp. | reverse complement strand
CCCTCACCGGCTGCGAGGTGCAAATCACCATCGGCAAGCGCAACAGCAGCCTGGGGCGCATGGCCAGCGCCTCCCAGCGCCTGCTGCTGGACCTGGAGTACCTGCACCTGGTACCGCCCTGCATCGACTGGCAACGGCAACAGGGCAAGGCGGAACTGGCCGGCATCCTGGACCAGGCCCGGCGCCTGAAACAGGCCCAGCTACCGGCGCGCATCTTCCTTGCCACCCTGGGCGGCCCCGAGTATCGCACCCTCTGGCGGCGGCCGGCGGAGCTGGCGGACTATCCCCAGCACACCAGCGCGGTGGTGATCACCGCGCTGGAAGCCATCAACGCCGATACCAGACGCTGGCTGGCGGGAGATTATCGCGCCGACAATACCGCCTTCGAACTGGCCCTCAGCGAGATCAATAAAGGTGATGGCGGTGCCCTGCTGCTGGCCCTGGCCACCCAGTCGGCCTGGCTGGCGGCGGCCGACGCCATGCTGGATACCCGCCGCGCCCGGAGCCCCCTGTGCCGACCGCCCCTGCGCCCGGCGGCAGCCGACATCCTGCCCAATGTGGTGGCGCGCTTTTTCGTCGGCGACATCCAGCCCTGGTCCGCCGCCCTGGGCCGTCGCCAGTATCAGTTGCTGCCCCCGCTCGATGCCCTGGAGGACCTGCTGGAGAAGGCCCTGCCCCCCGCCTATCGCCACTGGCGCGCGCAGCGCCAAAGTCGCCTGGCCGATTGGATCGACGCTCCACGGCGCCATGTCCAGGCGGTACAATCGCTGCTGGAGCCCTGCCGGCAAACTTCCGGCACCGGCTAGGGTCAACCCCACAAAGCGGGCACAGCGCAGGGCAAACCGGCTATACTCACGCCACTCACACACCCGGCTCCAAGGAGAGTAACCATGTCCAATGCCATCCGCCACGCCGGCCGCGCCCTGGCCGTGCTGGCCACCGTCGCGCTGATCACCGCCTGTGCCAGCGGACCGCCAACCCCCGACGTGGACTACAAGGCCGATTACAACTTCGCCGGCGCCAAAACCGTCGCCTTCTACTCCGGCTCCGGCCAGGTCAGTGGCGACAATGCCATGGAACTCAGCGACATGCAGAAGGAGCGGGTCGACACCGGCTTGACCCACGCACTGGAGGCAAAGGGCTTTCAGGTCATCGACGACCCCAGCCAGGCCGACCTGTTGCTGAGCTGGCACCTGGTCACCCAGTTCAAGACCGATGTGCAAACCTACAACAGCCCCGGCATGTACGGCCCCTACTTCGGCTACAACCGCTACGCCATGTACAACTGCTGGGCCTGCATGGATGGCGGTACCGACGTGGTGACCAGAAACTACACCGACGGCACCTTCATCGTCGACATGATCGACCCCGGCCTGCGCAAGTCCGTGTGGCGCAGCACCATCCAGTCACGCATCAATGACAGCGAGAAACTGCGTGACCAGAACGTGATCAACGCCGCCGCCGACCACATCCTGGCGGCCTTCCCGCCGGGCGCCGCGAGCCAGTAGGCGCGGCCGATCATGAGCTCACTCAAAGACCAGCTGCTCCAGGCCGGGCTCGGCGACGCCAAGCGGGCCAAGCAGTTCGACAAGGAAAAGCGCAAGGCCGTCAAGGTCGCCCGCCGCAGCGGCACCGAGCTGGACAACGACATCAGGGAGGCGACCCAGCAGGCCCGGGCCGCCAAGGCCGAACACGATCGCGAACTCAACCGCCAGCGCGACGAAAAAGCCCAGCGCAAGGCTATCAACGCCCAGATCCGCCAGCTCATCGACAGCAACCAGGTCGACCGCAAGGGTGGTGACATCAACTACAACTTCACCGACGGCAAGCAGGTGAAAAAGCTGTATGTGACTGCCCTGCAACAGAAACAGCTCGCCGCCGGCCGCCTGGCCGTGGCCAGGCAGGGCGACCAGTACACCCTCATCCCCGCCGCGGTGGCCGACAAGATCGCCGAACGCGACCCCGCGCGGGTGATTCGCTGCCAGGAATCCGGCGCCGCCAAACTCACGGCGGAGGAGGAAGAGTGGTACAAAAACTACGAAATTCCGGATGACCTGATGTGGTAGGCGCCTGAGCGCAGCACAACCCGGACCTTCGCCGGGCGAGCCGATCAGGCCCGCCCGGCAGTACGCACGATCACATCCACCATGCGGGAAATCAGCGGCAGCGGCAGGTCGTGGGCCATGACGTCGATCAGCTCCAGCTCGGCACCCGGGGTCACCCTGGCGATGTCCATGCCGTGGGCCGGGGGCACCAGGGCGTCGCAGACGCCGTGAATCACTGAACTGGGAAGCCTCAGCTTCGACAGGCCACTGCGGCGATCACCGCCCACGGTAACCGCCGCCAGGTGGCGCATCCGGCCCGCCGGGTTCACACCACGGGACACCACACGCTCGGCGCGTTCGCGCAACTGCTGGTCGGTGGCGGGATAGCCGGGGCTCATCAACAGCCGGTTGATCTTCATCGAGTACTGCACACAGGCCTCGAAATCGCTGGTATCCGTGGGCGGCTGAAGGATGCTGCGCATGATGTCCCGATCGGCCCTGGGCAGGCTCCGGTGACCCGTAGTCGACATGATGGAGGTGAGCGAGAGCGTGCGCTCAGGGTGGATAATGGCCACCAGCTGGGCAATCATGCCCCCCATGGAAGCGCCCACGATATGCGCCCTGGGCACCTCCAGTACATCCAGCAGGGCCATGGCATCGCCAGCCATCTCGTCCAGCGTGTCGGGAACCCGACAGGGCAGGCCCAAACGCGCGCCCAGAAACAGCAGGGGCAGGTTGGGTGGCGGGTACTGTTCAAGCCAGGTGGACGTGCCGGTCTCGCGGTTGTCGTAGCGGATCACGTAGAAACCCCGCTCCGCCAGCGCCTCGCAGAAAGGGTCCGGCCACTGCACCATCTGCGCGCCC